>UQSL01000029.1 GCA_900543705.1 uncultured Oscillospiraceae bacterium | reverse complement strand
GATTCATTCCGTTTTTCTGCGCTTTTTTCTGTCTATTTTTTCGGGAAGGGCTCACAGCTACTTTCTTGTTTTTCTTCTTTGTGCCTTTTCCCATATTTCTCACCTTTCGTCCTCGCATTATCTCTACAAGTGCGGCTAATCAGTACTCATCAAATCATCCAGTTCAGAATATCGAAAAACTCTATTTCTGTAGGAAGGTTCATGGCATTCAACAATTCCATAGCCTTGTAATGAATGAAACAATTTAGATACTGTATTAAAAGAGAATCCCAGTTTTCTTTCGGTAACTGTTATTGTTGTAACAGGAACACGCTTGAGATAATTATAAATCTCTAATATACTTTTAGGTGATTTGCTAATCTCCATAAGTCGATGTTCATCCAGCGCAACGATGCGCTCGTATTGTGTCATTAACTCGGCAGATTTTTTGGCTACTTCACCTATAGCGTTCACAAAGAACTTGATCCATCGGACATATCCTCCGCTGTACTGTGTGGTCCGAAGCAAGTCGAAATACTCATTCTTATTGTGATACAAATACTCGGACAAGCATATTAGCGGCATTGCCTCTCCAATGGTATCTCGTAATACCATTGGCACAAGGATTCGTCCGATAATACCGTTATACCGTTCAAATGGATGGATCATTTCAAATTGGTAATGTACCAGTGCTGCCTTAATTAGCGGATCAGTATTATGGTCGTTATAGAGATACGCAGAAATATCAGCCAGTGCCGGGAGCACAGCATCCGGTGCTGTAGGGTTGTATCCTTTGAGATTCGTCTTTGCACCTAGCCAAAAGGTTTGATGATCCCTAACATCTATCCGGTTATTCTGTGATTCTCCGTTAAGTGCGATACCGCAAATCCGGCTCAAGTGAGGAGCTGCGACTTCCATACTTTTTGCCGCCTTAAATGCCATTTCCAGGTTAGTGATCGGCGTTATATCACCTTTGCCGGTGCCGCGGATAGTGAGTATTTCTTTAAAATCGGGACCGTCGTAGTCGATCATATGGGAATAGGTACACTCTTTCAAAAGCATCAGCTCCGCAAATGCTTCTTTATTCGGAGCATACTTAACAAGCCCTTCCAGAAAGCCAATGTTCCTGTTGGCTTCAATCAGTAAAGCAGCTAATTCGTCATCCATCTGATACATATCTCCGCGCATAAGAGGACGTGGGGTAAAAGAATAGAATATGAGGCTATTCTTACCATGATCAATATGCTCAACATAATCGCCTGTATAGGGAAGCATCGCAGATACCTCAACAACTAAGAGTCGTTTTCAGTATATCATTGGTAGAGGGAATAGGAAAGCACTATTTCTAGATTTATCTCATAAAATCAAGAAATAGTGCAATAAAAGCCAAAAATCGAGTTCCATGAATTAGACATACTCGTGCAACATTGTGGGTAGAACAGGGTGTAAATTTATTTTACGTTGCGAAACTTCTCGGGCATTCCGATCTAAAAATGCTTATGAAACGATATGGACACAGCAACGCCACTGCACTGAAAAAGGCTCTCGGTTTGTCAAAAGAATAGGTACAAATGTCGTAGTAGTGTCGTAGTAGCCTTTTGATATAAAAAAACAGCAAAACAAAAAGAGCCATGAGACCGCTAAATAAGCAGACTTATGGCTCTTTTTTTCTGGTGGAGACAGAGGGGCTCGAACCCACGACCTCACGGATGTGAACCGTGCGCTCTGACCAACTGAGCTATGCCTCCGGGACAACGGTTATATTATAGCAAATCTTTTCTAAAATTACAACCTCTTATTTTTTGCTTTTGATAAAATCATTTTTTTCTTATGCCTTCTATGTATTTCTCCTTTGGAAATTACTAGCGCACAATAATCAAACAAGACTACCAACATCAGTAGTATTCCAGACAGGCAAATCACCGCAATTCTCATTCTCCCACCCCACATTCCGCGACTCCTTATCATTATATGTGCCAAAACAAAAGGTGTATACTCTAAAAATCTAACTCCTTACTAACCAATTTCCTGTCATTCCCTGACAAAAATCTATAAAACCTTTTGACTTAGAGAGTTGATTCTAAATGGTAGACTTTGTGTTCACAATCAGTTATCTAACCGGACCACATCATTTACATTTAGAGGAATCCCTTATGACAATTACACAGGTGAGTAGAGCACCGGATACACTGCATTATTACGATCGTATCGGCTTGATCCACGCAAAACCCTGGTGAATAAGCAACGCAGACCAATTAAGGAAAAGATTACAAGACTGCAAATCTGGATTTATTAAATAAAGATTGACCAGTTTTTTGGGTAAAAACATCTTGGAGTAGCTTCAAGTAACACAGTTTCTTTAGTGATACCTCGTTTTAGACACCATACGACTTGCGGTAGCAAAAGAAAAGGTCGCCGGGAGATTACAGCTCCACAGCGACCAGGGGGTTCCATACACATCCCAAGCATATTTCAACCTAACTCAAGAATATCGCATGATGCTTTCCATGTCAAGACGCGGAAACCCTTACGACAATGCCTTGGCGGAAAATCTCTGTTCCATGCGCAAAACGGAATGTATCCACCAACAGAAAATCCAAACCTTCCTGAATTAATTTAATCAGACGGAGAGTTTTTCAGACAAAATCCCGCTTTGAATGATTGTCTCCAGCTCGATAATCGCATTTATTCTCTGCGTGAGTTTGTCCACCCCCTTACCGGTATTTGCTGTTCGAATCAATAAAACCAGAAATCGGTCCCAAAGGGCCTGGGACTCCTCACAAAGTTCCAGCAATTTTCCAACCCCCTGCATATTCCGGCCCAGCTCCTGAAACAGATATTTTCTTGCTTTTAAGTACGGAAGCAGGACATACTTCAAATTATGTACATATCCGTACAATATCCACTTTAAGATATCCCCTTGATAGGTAGCAAAGCACATCTTCATCTCAGAAAAGCAGAAATCCAGTACTGATTGCATATTGTATTGTCCCAGCAATTTATGAAATATCATTGGCATGTCTGCTGTCTTGGCAGGCTCCGCTTCCTCACAGGCAACCGTATACATAGTGCCGATTGACATCCGCTGTAAATCTTCATAGGAAATCTCATACTCATGATGATAAAGCGAATCGGAGGCGATAACACACTCTCTGCTGTCTTGAATCCCCTTAAGCAAAAGGGCGTGGTAGGCATTTTTCTGTTTGTGATATTTTTCACTTTTGGTGTGATAGTATTGGTCAATTCCAAGAATCACTACATGTCCGAGTTCAAATTCCCTTCTCACCTGTTCCATCAGGCTGTTTGCCGGTATCTCTCTTTGTGCCCGAAATGTCATAGAATACTTTTCCAGGTACTTGTTGAGAAATGGAATTCCCTCCAACGAAAATATTTTTTTCCCATCCGGAGTTGTCAGCTCAACCGCCCGGAAATAGGAAGGGTCCTCCAAAAATCGCCCTTTTATCTGGCCACCTTCCAAAAGCGAAGTTGCTTTTAGTTTACATAATAGTAAAAATGGAAAGAGTTCCAAACTTGTCTGATCCTTTTGAAAATACCAAAAGGCGCAGAGCAGCCGTCCGCCGATACAGGAGTAAAACTGCTCGGTCGGATAAGGCAGCCTGTCATAAATACTATCAATCTTTCGCATCACAATCCATGTCTCCCAGCATATCCTTCACCTGACGAATCATGGTAAGGATATCTTTTTGATTTCCCTCCATCAGATCATTCTCGTCAAACTCAATGTCAAATTCCTCTTCCAGCGCTACGACCAATTCAATGTAAAGAATCGAATCAATGCCAAGCTCCATCAACGGGACACTGCATAATTTCTTTGTGATTGGCTGAGGAACCTGTTCGGATACCGCTGCAACAATCTTCCTGGAAATCTCATCATCAAACAACTGGTCATTTTGAGGCTGTGAACTTGCCGCAAGCAAACTTTCGATCTCCTGTTCCACCTGATTTCTATCGATTTTTCCCGTCACAGTATATGCAAAGGTCTCAAGCCGAATGAGATAGGAGGGCACCATGTAATTTGGCAGGATATCTTGAAGATAGGCGCGCAGACCAATTTCTTCCACGTCTTCTGCTGCCGTATAACAGAGCGCCAGCACTCTTTCTTGATAAACAACACAGACAGCAGCAGATACACCCGGATATGCCTCTGCTTTTTTCTCAATCTCCTCCAGTTCAATGCGGAATCCTCTGAGCTTGACTTGATGGTCCTTGCGCCCCACATAATGGATTTCCCCTTCCTGTTGGACATATCCCAAATCCCCAGTCAGGTATGTGACCGTATCATCATACAGCAGGTTTTTCCGGAAAGAACGTTCTGTCAGTTCCTTCTGATGGAGATAGCCGTCCGCAACAGAAATCCCGGAAATCACGATTTCTCCAACCCTTCCTTTTGGAAGCCGGCAAAAATTTTCATCCACAATATCAATCAGGTAATTGTCAAACGGCTTGCCGATGACCACTTCATCTTTTTCTGTCAAATCGCTGCAGGTGGCATAAATCGTCGTTTCTGTCGGGCCGTAAATATTATAAACCTTACAGGTAAGCTTGCTTTTCACCAGTTTCAGCAGCGAGGGATGCAAATTTTCCCCGCCGAGGAACAGAAGTTTGACATGCTTAAGACAGCTGAGTTCCGGATCAATCAGGAGAAGCTGCTTGAGCCTGGATGGAGTAAATTGGGCGACCTCTGCCGGAGTCCGAGCGAATTTCTTTTCCAACAGTTTTGGATTGTTCATCTCCGACTCATTTCCCAAATACACCTGATAATCGTGCAGTAGCGGTAGAATCGTCTCCGAGAAAAACATGTCAAAGCTCAGGCTCGCCAGGCAAACAATGCTGTGATACTCTGAAAACTGCCGGTACCATCCCGCACTCAGGTTTTGAAGCGAGCTCTTTTTCACCTTCACGCCTTTCGGTTTTCCGGTAGAACCGGAGGTATACAGGATATATACGATATAATCCTCCAACGTATCGGCAAACCGGAATGGTACCCGTTCCTCACTGTTTTCCATTTCTTCCGGAATACAAAGCACCGGAGTACCGTGTATGCGATCCCGATGCTGTTCCTCTGTTATCATAAAATCCGGCCGGCTGTCCGCAAGAATTTCTGCCACACGGTTATCAGGCAGCTGAGGATCAATCGGAATGTAGGTAATTTGAAGGGAAATTAATGCCATCAGTACATCGAGAAGCATCTGTGACCGTCCCAACATGACTGCCGCAGTTTTTCCGCAGTCAGGGCCCTTTGCCTGTGTGTATTCTCTGATGTATTGCTGCACGTTCAGATTGTTTCCCCTTTTTATTTCAATCATGGCAAGACGTCCTTTCGCTTAGTTCATCGCGCTCGAGTATCCTTTGATAGATTTTTTCCATAAAAGCCTGACCATCACCGTCAGCGCTATGGCAGCAAAAAGCGCCCACAACACATACCAGCTGTTGAGCTTCCCTAAAATAAACATCGACGGGAAGTTCGTAACGACAAAAATCGGGAAGATGAAAGTACCGACTCTCCGCATGATTTCGGGATAAATGTGCATCGGCATCATATTGAAGTTTGACAGGGAAGATGTGATTTTGAACAGGGAATTTGTCTCAATCAGTTTAAAGGACAGTAGCTGCGGCAAAAACAGAATGTTGTAAACAATCACAATACCGCATAACACTAAAAAGAGATATCCCACAATATTCAATATACTTACTTCCAATTGACACACATTCCAGACATAGACAACCATCGCAATTCCCGTTGCAACATTGGGGATTAAAACTGCGAACTCAACGGTGGAAAGTGTGCACATAAACTGGAGGGAGACCGGCTTAACCATCAACAAATCCAAATCCCCATTTTTCACCTTTGTCCGGAAGTTAGAAAAGTTAAGCATAAAAAAGCCGCCGTACACCCCGGACACAATAAAGAAGGTACCGTTAAACAACAGGATTTCCTCTGGTTTCAATCCGTTTACCGTAATTCCTGTGTTGTAAGTGACTCCGACATACAAAAGCTTGGAAAGCAGTACAATGGTTTCCACAATCAGGTAGGTAAAGAAGCTGCACTTGTACTCCATCTGAGAGATCAGATAGTTTTTGGTAAACATCTTCAGGATGATAAGATGCTTTTTAAAACTTTGAAACGCCGCTCTCATTTCCTATCCCCCTATCGCCATGTACTGCTTCTGGCCCCTGCTCCAAAGCAGACGGTACAGTCCATATAGCAGTATAATCCAGATGATTTGGATCGCCAGGCATTTAAGAATCTCCGGCCCTCCCATTCTGCCCTGAAGGACATTGATGGGAAAGTAAGTCGTATACTGAAACGGCAGGAAGGAGAAAACCCTGTTGAGCTTATCGCCAAACACTTCCAGCGGGAAAAGAGAACCGCTGAGGATATTGATAATATACCTGCCTCCAAAAAAGATTCCCCAGGCATCAGTAATCCAAAATGCACAGGTGCCAAGGCACAAAAACATCAAAAATTGAAGCACCAGTGCCAGTAAAATAATCAGTAAAAATAATAACAGATTGACAAGCTCAATCTGATAACCCAGGTGGAAGTTGAACAACAGGAGCGCTGCCGCAAACATCACACCGACAAATACCAGGACAATCACCTTACTACCTAAAAAGCAGGAAATTTTCTGGCCGATGTAGCTGATGGGACGAATCAAAAACTGGTTGAGATTGCCCGACTTAATATCTGTAGATACCTCGTTTGCTTCGTCACAGGTGAGAAAAAAGGTGATGACGAACGAAATCGTCAAGTAAAACATCATCTCATAGTAGGTGCGCCCATAAATGGTTTCCATGCCGGAGCTGCCGTAAACAGCCGTCCACAAAAACAGCTGGACTGCAACAGGGATAAACGTAGCAAGGATCTTGATGAAAAAGTCAGTCCGATAAACAAACGTCTGCTCCACGCTCATGGAAAAACAACGCAGGTATTTATGATTATTTCCTTTCATAAAGCAGCCGAATCCCTTCTTCTAGTGGGATGTTCTCCACGCTGATATCAGCAAATGGATACAACTCCACCAGTTTCTTCAAGCTCTCGTTCACCCGCTGTTTATCAATCAGCAGGGTCGATTCATGCGCCGTGGAGGATTTGAGCGTACCGAAGGCCTTGAGTCCATCGGCATCAAGTGCCGCGGCGGATTTAAGCTGTACGACTTTACGCTGTTCAAACAAATCGGAGACATCATCCAGATTTCCGTCAAACACGTTTTTCCCCTGATTAATCACAATTACCCTGCTGCACAAATCTTCGATATCCTTCATGTAGTGGGAGGTGATAATAATAGTCGTATGGTACCTCCGGTTATATTCTTTGAGGAAACTGCGAATGTTGGACTGCGCCGTCAAATCCAATCCAATCGTCGGCTCGTCCAAAAACATGACACTTGGCTGGTGCAGTAGAGCTGCAATCAATTCCATTTTCATTCGTTCCCCCAGGGAAAGCCTTCTGACCTGTACTTTCAGCAGCTTTTCAACATCTAAAAGCTCAGTGATTTCCTTTAAAAAGCTGCTGTACTTCTCCTCTTCGAGCTCATAAATATTACGGTTGAGCTCAAAAGTGTCAATGGCAGGCAAATCCGGCCAAAGCTGACTTTTCTGACCGGAAACGAGTGCAAAACTTTTTTTGTATTCGTTTTCTCTTTTCCAGGGAACAAACCCATTGACGGTGGCCGCTCCATCTGTTGGATACAAAATCCCGCTGAGCATTTTCAGCGTCGTGGTCTTTCCTGCCCCATTGGGGCCAAGGAATCCCACAATCTCCCCTTTTTCCACCCGAAAAGAGACGTTGTTGACTGCCTGTTTCTTTAATTTTTTTCGATGGAACAGATTTTTGACGGCCCCCTTTAGCCCGGGGGCCTTCTCATAGTATTCAAAGGTTTTCGATAAATGGTCTACCTCTATCATGCTCATATTTTATTCACCCTTTTGCCTGCTCGCGACCCATGCGGAAATCATAGCAATACTCAGCTCGTGGTCACTGTTACCATTGAGCACCAGGTCCGCGTAGATTTTGGTATCCAGATAGTTCTTCTTCTCACTGAATTTTGCGGACTCCAGATAATAATCTGCAACTTCCTCCATCGACGCATTCCACATGGCCATATTACGTTTGATGCGGCGGTACATCCGCTCATCAGAATCCAAATCAATGAAAATCTTCACATCAAAGAGTTTTCTCAGATTGTCAAAATATAGAACACTGGATCCCTCGACCAGCACGACATCAAATTCTCCCTGCGCTTCTTTGACTGCATGCTCGACCGCCTCATCGTTGACAGCAGCTGGTGCGTTCCAGTCATCATATTCCTTACCGGTAGCGGGAGAAATCATTTTTGGAAGCTCGCTCGCAAAGAATTGATCGGTTGTAATCATTTTTACCTTCCGGTCCTTTTCCAGCTTTTCGTACAGCTTTTGACAAAATGTGGATTTACCGCTGCCGGAGCCGCCTGCAATCCCAATGATAATTGTGCGTTTCCCTTTGTTTTCCTTCTCACAATCTGTTTGCGCTTGTTGCAGCTGTGTCTCAATGTAGTCAGTTATGGATGCGATGGACTGCAAAAATTCAAAATTCAGATTTTCATCATCGATTTCTATGTGAAATTCTTCCTCAAGGGCAACCAGGACTTCCAGCGCATCAATCGAACTGTACCCGTATTCTTCCAAGGAAACCTTGTCAATTTCTCCGTCTTGGATGTCGTCCAAATCCAAGTTTAAAATTTCGGTAACAATCTGTTTCACCTTTTCGTAGACTGTTTCTTTTGCCATCATGATTAATGCACTCCCTTCTTTTCCCACCACCGGACAAGTTCTGCGACCCGCTTAGAGTCATCCTGTCCCCGCTTTTCAAAGCTTTCGATTAGGACCGGCCCTTGATAGCCTGTCGATTCGATCCGCTCGATCACCGAGGAATAGTTAATCTGTCCCTCTCCAGGGTCAACAAATTCCAGCAGCATGCCCCGCAGCGACTTTATCCGGATATCCGTCAAATGGATATAACGGATAGACGGCCCAAGAATCTCAAACCAGTGCTCAGGCGGACAGACAAAATAGCTGTTGGCAATGTCATAGCAAAGCCCCGCCCTTGGAGCGTAGTGTTTTAAAAACTCGAGATACCCTTCTCCCGTGGATATCAGGCCGTCCATGACATTTTCCAGCAAAAGCTGCACGCCTGCCTGCCGGCAGATTTCGGATAATTCCTGCACCCTCTCCCCTTCCAGCCGCACCGCTTCTTCATAGGAATAAGAAGAGAGTACACGGCTTGTGCTGATGTGCATGGAAAGAGTGCCAATCTCCAAAACCCTGCATATGTCAAGCATTTTCTTTACAATTTCATGATAACGCTTTTGCTCCTCCAGTCCCGCCGTCAGATAGCTTATTCCGTTTGTCAGAAGCGTTGTTATGTTGTTGATGCAAACTCCCATCCCATCCAGGTCTTTTTTCAGGATTTCCAGCTGAGAAAAATCGGACTGTAGACTGATTTCGCCCTGCTCGGTGAAATTTGCCGACAACTCCTGCACACATCCATCCTTACAGATAGATGCAATCTCCCGAATCGAACGTTCTCCCTTTAAGCCGCCTTGAAACAAGTAGGTGGGAAGTGTCAATGATACTTGCTGCATGTCATCCTCCTCACTGTTTACCGACCTGCTTGATACAGGAGGGATCGGGCATCATGAGAGTCGAATATTTTTGCATAGCCGCCGCAGGGCAGCCACCTCTGCAATAGGAAAAATATTCGCAGCTGCAACATGGTTCCCTGCTTTTGAGCAGGGTTTCCCTTTTTTTCAGCAGCTCTTTTTTCTGCTTCAAGCCTTCCAAAATCTCATCCATGCCGTTGGCCGTGACATCCCCGCACGAAAGCTCCGGATATTTTACCATGGCTGTACATCCTGTCACTTTTCCGTCCACAGTAACAGCCACATTCCCTTCAAACGCATGGCAGCCTCGTATCGGGTCATAGTATACGGTAATCGCCGGATGCCGGACAATATGCTCTTTTAAAATCGGCACCATATATCCCGGCATTCCGATTTCAATGTTCGGAAGAAAAGAATTTTCCTCCTGCCTGGTCACCCAGGAAAGTATCTTTTGATACAACTCTATGTTTTCCTGAACACATAAATTCAAATTTTCTTTGCTGACCGATACATCAATATAGCGCAGTAAACTGATGTATGCGATTTTCTCTTTTTGTACAAATGTGAGTAACGGTTCCACCTGTTCGTGATTCTCCCGGGAGACAACACAGTTTATCCCAATTTTGCCTTTAAAATCCCGCTGAACCAGTCGGATGGCCTCCATCGTCTTGTCAAATGATCCATTGCCTCTCCGGATGCGATCATGCTGCTGTGCATCCATCGAGTCCAGCGAGAGAAATATCTGGTCCACCTTACTGAGGATTCGCTTAATGTCCCTTTCATAGCGCGCCGCGATCAGAGTACCATTGCTCACCAAATCAATTTTAGTTTCCGGGTACGCTTTGATCGTGTCCACCAACGCCTCTAAATCCCGACATAAAAAGGGTTCTCCCCCGCTGATATCAAAGTGACGGACTCCAGCATCATAAAGCCAGGCTATTAACTCACGGTATTGGGCAAGGGTCAGCTCTTTCGTTTGTCCCGGACACTCCGGCCTGGAATAACACATAATGCAATTGAGATTGCAGGAAAGCGTTGGGTATAAAAATGCCTTTTTTAGCGTCATCCCTTTTGCTCCTCCTTTCCGGAGATCGGTTTCCCGAGTGAGCTCTTCAAAAGGCTTGGTACAAAATTGATGTACTTAGGAATTTTGTAACCGGACAGATGCTCTGCACACAATTTTCTCACCGCAGTTTTGGTTGCACCCGAGCCTTCCTCCATCACAATATCTGCCTGAAGGGACACGGAAGCGCCCTGTTCTTCTTTAGGGCCGACATGCACCTCTTTAATTCCATCCAGCGTCAGTATCAAAGCTTCAATCTCCGCCGGATCCACCTTTTTCCCGGCGATGTTGAGGATTCTGTCCTGCCTTCCCAAAATAAAGATATTCTGCTCTTTATCAATCCTCACCCGGTCCGCCATCCGGTACCAGAGAGAAAAGCGTCTTTCCCCAAAATACCCGCAAGAAGCGCCCCTGCTATGCATCTCGAGAATCCCCTCATCCTCCTTGGAGTGTTCCTCTTGTGCAAGACGAACCTCCACGCCATCTAAAGGCTGTCCTACCGAGGATTTAAGGATTCCGATATCCCGGCTGCGATTAAATGCAATTGTTCCGGTTTCTGAACTTCCATATTCCTGATGAATCACATATCCGGAAGCTGTGAAAAACGCATCAAATGTCTCAGCAGGCAGTTTCATGCCGGCTGAGACAAAATATCTCACGCCTTCCATTTTACTTGGAAACAGGGAAAGATGTTTTGCCAAAATATCATACATGTAGGGGACGCCATGAAAAATCGTAATATGATGCCGTTTCATATCCGCAAGCATCCGTTTGGCATCAAATCGGCGGTCGATTACCAGTGTAGCCCCAGTCAAAAGAGAAGCCAGCATGGCTGAGCCCATGGCATAGGAGTGGTACAGGGGAATCGTCGCCAAAAAGCGGTCTGATGAGGATATCTCCAATGTGGAAATATAGTTTTTCGCTGCGTTTAGAAGCGTCCTTCCCGTGTTAAGCGTTCCTTTTGGAGAACCTGTGGTCCCGGAAGTGTAGAGAATAACACAAATATCATCCGGGGAGTAGCTAAATTTCTCCTGCACTGCCGGCTTAGACGGAATCAACTGCACCACGTGGAGCGGGACACAATCCCCTTGTTTTTGCAGAAAACTCTCTTTTTGATAGCGGGTCGTCAGCACTGCGTCAACAGAGCAATTCCGGATAATAGTCCCAAGCTCCTGCTTAAAATTAATATCACAGAGTACCGCCGTATTACCGGATAGAATCACAGCAAAATATCCCACGACAAATTCCGCACTGTTCTCGCAGTACAGCAGAATGCGTTTTCTCATGCCGCAGGTTTCACGAAGATAAGCGGCCAGATTCAAGACCGCATTTTGCAGCTGAGCATAAGTTAAAGTTGAATTTCGATCGACAACCGCTGTTTTCTCACTGTATTTCTCACATATCGTCAGAAATTCATGGATCATTGTTTCCCATCCCCCTTTCAGGGTTTCTTATCATGCTTCCAGCATGTCCTCTGCCTGCTTCACATCAATCTTCCGGTGAATAAGATCTGCAAGAATTTGTGCAAAAAACCGCGGATTCTCATGTTCAAAGATATTTCTCCCAACCGCGATACCGGAAATTCCACAGGAGAGCGCTGTATCAATCTGATGTAAAAAGTCTTTTTGATTTGAGGAGCGTTCCCCTCCCGCTACCAAAACCGGAATATTTACATGACACAGCAGGTTTTCCAAACTCTCGATCTGATCCGGCATCGGGATCTTCACGAGGTCTGCGCCGAGTTCCTCCGCTACCCGGATGGAGTGACGAAGTGTCACCGCGTCTAACACATGGTTTTGTACATAAACCATTGCCATCAGCGGAACACCCCAGCGTTCACAGGCATCGGAAATCCGGGCAAAGTCCCGCATCATCTCCCGTTCCTCTGATACGTTCAAGTTCATGTGGATGGAAACCTGGTCAATCCCGTTACGCAGCGCCTCCTCCACTGAACTGACGATGACCTTATGGCTCGGATTATAAAAGTTTGTCGACGCAGAAAGATGCTGAAAAATCGTCAGCTGTTGGATTTTGTCCAGATGAAGCAACCTGTTTACGATTCCCTTGTGCGCGACAATCCCGTCCAGGCCGCTTAGCAGCACTTCTTTCACCAGGCCCTGATAATCGTCAATTCCCGGGAGCATTCCCATCGTAATCCCGTGGTCAATCGGCATAATGGCAAGCGTGCCGTTTGCAAACATTCTGTCCAGCCTGATTTTTTTCGAGCTCATGATTGTTCCCTCTATTTCTCTTCCAGATACTCATCAATCTGGATTCCCACATGGCGTCCTCCAGACATTTTGTAGGCCATGACCTTGTCCCCTTTTTTCAGAGACGAAGCGTTAAGCACTGTACCACCCGGCCCCAGCACACGGATATGCCAGTCATCCTGGACGATTGTGTTTATCATTTCCCCTTCTACCTGTACATTGATTTTTAAAAGTGGGCGCGTTTCAATTTTCACTCTTCCGACATAAACCTTGCGTGCATTGCCCTCGGTAGCCACTGTCCAAAGCGGACTGCCGGCTTTCAGTTCGCTCAAATAGGAGGTCTTGTCATTGTTCCAGACATAGGAATGAATTGCTCCGGCATTGACACGAAAAGGCCGCAGCTCCATATACGGGAGAAAATGCGTCTCGGAACTCACGAGAATTCCACCCTTGGCAGTGGAGCCAATCAGCATTCCCTCATTTTCATGTAAAATGCTAGTCGTATCGATACAAGCCCTGTGTCCGGCGCCCAAGTGTTCAATCGAGACGACTTCTCCCTCTAATAGATCAATTTTATCGCAGGTCTTTTCCAGAAGCTTGCTGCATTTAATAAGCTCCTCCACGTCTTCTGTCTGGACAACCACTCCGTCGCTTCCATGCTCCATAACATGCAGAACAACTTTCATCTCCTCATAATTGCTGACGTATTTGAGCAACTGCAAAGACTGATTTTTTTGGAATGTGGCGATTAGCAGTTCCAATGGGATATTGGTCTCATCAAAGAACTGGACGACCACATGGTCATAATTGTCCCCGATCTCGGCAGTGTGTCTGAGCCTTTCATAATCTGTAACTTGGTTAAAATAAGCTGTACGCAGCCCTGCGGCTTTCACCTCTTTGAGTATCTCAGCAGAATTAGACATAACGATGCAGCCTACGTTGGCTGCTAGAATCTGTTGAAGTTCCTCCGGCGTGTCACACCGGAAAACAGCATTATCCTCTGTTACAAACTCTTTCACTTTTTGATATTGAACCGGGGCAAATAAAAACCGTTCATATCCGCAGGACAGTACTCGGCCAATCTGCTCTTCGCTCAGCTTTGTACAATCCACCCAAACATGGTTTGGCATCAGTAACCACTCCTCTGTAAGAAAAATTTTTCGTCTATTTTCCCAGAAAGAAACTCGTAGATATTTTTCAAACTTTCATCCGGATGCAGGGAATAAAAATAATGAAAGGATGTTTCAAGCTCATCTTCCAGCGTTTGACGAAAATGTACCAGATGGTAATTGACGGCATCTACACTGTACAAAAACTCCCTGCCGAGTGCCTGCAACCGATAACCCAGTTCAAAATCCTCAAAGCCCCAAGTTAGCCCAAACCCCTCGTCAAAGCCATGGATAGCCTTTAAATCTTCGAGCGGTGCGGAAAAATTGGCGCCGGTACATCCTAACCACTGCAAGGATTTTACATCCTGTTCGAATATCGAGAATATCATTTGTTCCGTCGTAGACAGGTTGGAATTTTGATGTACCTTTTGCTCAAAATAGTGGGAGATATCCTCTTCGCTGATACACCTGCTTCGCAGCCTGTTCAGCGACAGCTTGCTCCCCATACCCGCATACAGGCTTCCTGTGGTTGGATTCTCAAAAAATTTTACAAACGGCAGGGAACGGATTTGTCCATGGACAACACAGGGGCCCTGCTCTTTTTGCCGCTGATAATGGGATATCAAAAAAGACTTGCCCCAGATGACGTCGTCGTCAGAGAAAATTACGATTTCTCCCTTTGCAGCGCGTATCCCTTCATTTCTTGCAAAAGACCTGCCGCCATGATTTTTTCTTAGATACTGAAGATTCAGCCTGTTCCGGTATTTTTCCACGACTTGCTCGGTTTCGTCAATCGAACCGTCATCAATGAGTAAAATTTCTACCTCGTGCAAATCGAAATTCTGACAGACGGCCGAGGCCAACATCAGGTTCAAACGAGGTGCCTTGTTAAAAGTCGGCACGATAACGCTTACTTTCATCCTGGAGCCTCCTACTTTCTAAACTGCTGGCAAAAAGCAGCCCCTGCACAGCCTCCGTATTCGCACAGAAGATCGTGGGTCTTCTGCATATCTTCCCACATTTCCTTTCGCGTCTTACTGTGCCAGATGTTATAAAGAGTGCTGTCATGGAGGTTCCCAATCACCGCCTCTTTTGTCCCCTTCATGGAAGCGCAGCCATAAACATCCAAATTTGTGTCCACATAGATTTCTTTAATCATTTGGAGTGCAGCGCATTCGTGCATCTCTAAAACAATATTCGTAGTATTGGCCAGGCGTTTGAAAACCCTTCTCCCCTCCTCGTACTGTAGATAATGCGGATAGAGCTTGACATTTAAGAATAAGTCGTCCTGATACTGCTCAAAATCGTCGAGGATCCGATTCAGCTGTTCAAAATACTTGTTACGGAACCTCTCATCGTTTTCTTTTCGGCTTCCCACCATAATTACTGGAGAATATTTTACCGACAGACAGGAGTGCTGCTTGGCAAAGGGAAGCATCTCTGTCAGATGATCCACGTTATATTCCGTAACCGTACAGGAAAGATGAACAGGGAGTTCTTTTGAAAAATGACCGATGGTGGATACCACCTTGCCAAAATCAATCCCAAGCCTTGTTTGCCGGTTCACCTCCGGGTCTACGGAATCCAGGGAGATATCCACAGAAAATCCGCCGTCAATCAGCGCCTGTTTGATTTCCTCCGAGTCAATCATCCCGTTTGTCGTTACATAAAAGACAGGGAGTCCGTTTTTTATCAGGATTTTTTTGTATTTCAGCCGAAACTCCTCCGGTTCTGCACGGAGTTTCAGTAACTCTTTTAAATCCTCCAGGATATGGCTGCCCGGTTTTCGTTTCAGCTCCCCCACACTTTTTAAAATCGGGACAATATCCTTTCGAATGAGAGGCTCCCCACCCTGAAGTACAACAAAGGTCGCCCGATTTTGTATAAACTGCCGGATGGTATCCAAAACCTCCTGCTGGCTGGGTTCCTTGATTTTTTTCCTGTCGTATTCCCCTCTGCAGCAGTAGATACACCGTAAATTACAGGCATTGGTAATATCAAATACGGCCATGTTATCAACCTCTTCTTTATTGTTTGTGCAGAATTTCCCGCAAAAGTTCTCTTTCCTGTTCCATGACCCGTCCCATACGCTGGGCCGTTTTGATAAATCCCGCATTGGAGTGCCCATAACTGTATTTCATCAAGGAAAAGGTAATCTTGTACCATTCCTGAATAACCTCTTCCAGGCGGCGGGTTTCTACACACAGCCCGTCTCGAATTTCTCGCAAAGCATTTGCCAGAAGCTTTCGTGACGGGACAACCGAATCGAATAGAAGCCTAAAACAAATCAATCTTGCATTATTTCGAATCGTCTGCGGAAAATTCTCTGCACATTCGCTAAAATCCCGTAAAAACCAATCGATCCCCTCTCGTCCGGAATCCAGGTATCGCTCAATTTCCGCATTCAGGCAATCTTTTTCCAAACCGGCACAACACATTTCCCGAATAAGAGAGACTTGGGATTCATTAAAAAAGTATGCTTTCTTTACAGATTTCTCCCAGCTCAATTCCATTTGGCTTTGTTTCACCCATCCGCAAAAAATGGATTCCGGATGGGTTGGAATAAAGCTATCCTGTACGAACAGCTTATCTACTTTTACTGCACGAACGATCACAAAATGCATATTGGAGCTGGTGCTGTTGTACACGGCATGATAGGGGATTTCCTTGGAAAAAAGAGAAATTACCACAGGAAAGCCCCTATCATTTTCTTTTTTAATCCTCTGCAAAAGCTCGGAGAAAGAGATATCCGCATCATGGCAGTGAAACTCCACTCCATTTCTTTGAAAAAACTGTAAATAGAGTCTACTCAAATGGTTTGTTAACACAAGATCCGAAAAATCATGTGCTTTTTTCACCTGGTATTGTGTTTGCAGTCCGTGTTCGGATAAAAAGACGACCGAAGGGAGAAATTCCGGCACCAATGTTTTAAACACATTAGTGATCGAAGACCAATGGCAATGAACACCCTGTATCATCTCGCTTGTCTTAAGCTGGACCTCTTTCTTTTCCTGCATGATTTTATCTGTCATGGCACTGCCTCTTGACATATTCAATTGCGCCGAGTGCCACAGCCCGTACTGTGTCAGTAGGCGGAACAATATTGCACGATTTTCTGGCAGGCGGAAGACTGTATGTATTGCAGATTTTCATCGCCTGTTTTAGGTATCCCGGATAGGTCGTTGTCCTGCCTCCCAGAATCAACTTACTCGGATTAAGAAGGTTAATCAGGCTTGCCAAAGCCATTCCTAAATAAGTACCCGCATCCTCTATCAATTTCAGAGCATCCGGGTCGCTGTCTTTTAGTTTTTCAAGTAATTCCTGTGGTGTCCAGCCTGATCTTCTCCGCAAGGCATTTCCACCGCTCATATCGTCCCCATACTGGATTCCTGTATCTGTCATGACCGGTAGATATCCAACTTCCCCTGCAAATCCGGTGCTGCCGTTAAGTACCTCCCCGTGGATTGCAATGCCGGCAGCTGTTCCCGAGCCCACCAACACCACTGCTAAAACCTCGTCATTCGGATAATTTGCCACCTCGGCATAGGTTGCACAGCGTAAATCATTGAGCAATCTGACTTCAAGCCCATTTTCCGAGAAAAAATAGGAAGTAAGCCCATTGAGATTTGGCAATGTATCTGATCGCACTACATAAAGATCTCTGGAAATCATTCCGCTGATTCCGATTCCCAAAGCGTCCACCGGTATCGGAAGCCGGGAAATAAAGTGATAAATTTCTTTTTTCAGATAATCCGCTGTACAAGTCTTCCCCGTCGGGACCGTATGTTCTATGTATTTTCCATCCACCGCAATACACAAATACATTTTTGTTCCGCCAATATCCACTCCTAAAATATTCATCCCACTGCACTTTTCCTCTCTATTTGTCTATATTTCATGAAAAACTTGCTTCATGTTTGAAAGTAGAGAATATTATAATCTAAGTTATCTTTTCCAGCATTTTATTTAAAATAATACAATATTTCCACTTATTTGTAAACATTATTTTCTTTATTTTTCATAATATCGACAGTTTTCGACAGATATTTTCCTATTCTCACAATTATTCCCATTCTTCTTGTGCAGTTTTTTCAACTGTAAAAAATGCCTAATAGTGAATTATCTCCCGGGCTTTTTATGGAATATCATGAAATTGACATGAGGACTTTTCCTCTTCCGATCACAAGAGTTTCAAAATCAAATCCTCCAGATTCTTCACGCATATGGATTGGCTTTGTTCTTGCATGTGTATGAATTTCTATCCTTTTATTACGTCCGCCAATTCCAGGATAAATTTTAAAAAAGTCAAAACCACGCGTAGCACGCGTGGTTTTGACTTTAGATGGAGTATTTTTTAACTGTAACATTTTTTGCAGGGAGTATATCCACTGGATTGTGCCTGCTCTATCGACACTTGGGAGGGGCTTTTCATGCCGCTGCAATTGGGATTGCTGTGATATTTTTTTCCAGATCGAGAAATCCACACCATGGTTGTCTGCTGCGGTTCGTGCCTTGGTTCTGGTTGCGGCTCTGTTACCGGCTCCGGTGTGGGCTCAACTGGAGCGGCGGAGGATTCCTGCTGCGTTTCCGGCGGAGTTGTGTACTCAATTACCGGAGTACTGGAGCTTTCTTTGGCGCTGACAGACGAAGAAAAAGGCATAGTAGACGATATGTTGGAAGAAACACTGAGCAGAGTATCCGTACTTTCCGATTGACCAAAAATTGAGGACACTAAGGATAAGACCAAGATTCCGCCGATAATACTGGCGGCAATTTTAAATGATTTTCCGTTTTTTGACGGCTTTTTTACAGATAGGTTGCACTTCGGACAGAATTTCCCCTGATATTCTGTTCCACACTTTGGACATTTCATAGTTCTTCCCTCTTTCTAGGATGTTCGACGGAAATCGACCGAATATCCCGATATAATATTGTCAGAGGGAAGGCATCGGACCTACCTGGTATGGTGAGGCCGTTTCGATGTAGCCGCATCGAAACGGCCTATTTTTCTGATATTATTGACAAATACCCAGGGAGACAATCCGTTTACAGTTTAGCGTTACTGAGACGAATAAAAACAGGGTATGAAATGCGCTATAAACAAATATTGAACCTTCATTATATACAATTTTAAAACACCATTTTAAATATTATATCATACAAATTACAATCTGTAAACTTTTCACTGCGAAAGACTGCTCTTGCACTGCTTTTGTGCAGCGGAAATTCAGTTTTGCACTTGACCCGAAGCCAGCGTGACGCTGGTTTTTACTTTGTTCAAGCCATTGGGCTGATTACTTGGCAATCTCACCCGCTTTACGGGTTGCTTTTCATTTCAGGCGCTCTTCACACCTGAAACTTACGAAAGTAGAGTATAAGCGGGCAGAATAATAATCCTGCCCGCTTTGGCTGTTTAAAGTTTCGCTCGTGTGTGTTTCGCTGACATTTGATCTTCTGATTTCTTCCGTACCGTGGTGTGCAGAGCATCTAATCGATACTCAAGTAGGCTTACCGTCCGCCATTTGCCCTGAATTAGTCCAGGTAATTAGGCGGGACGATGATGTGACATATCACCGGTTTAACCAAAAAATATTTCAATCCGATTTCCAATGTGTGAAGTAGCAGCTTTCATCAGACCATCAATAGTGCATCTTCGATGACATCCAACAGGTGGATTGGATAAAGCTGGCCGTCTGTAAATTTTTGTGCCAAATTTTGCACAAAGGCTTTATCTGTTGAGATATCTGATAGAGCAGCTACTAATTTTTCGGGATTTTGGAGATAACACTGAATACCGAACGTAAGATAAGTACCGATATCCGGATGAAAGAGGACTTCTTCAAGAATGCGATACTGGTAATACAAGCATTGCCACCTCACTTTTAAAAGTTTCTAAGGAGAAATCTAAGACGATAGATAAACGGAGAGCTGTGACTAAGGTTGGCAGGGAATGTCCCGTCTCCAGGGATTGATATTGACGAAGTGATATATTACAATCATCCGCAACTCTTTTTTGGGTATAGCCTAAACCAATACGTCTATGGTACAAAGTGGAAGAAAAAATTCCATTTATAGACATAAAATCCCTCCTAAGAGAGATTTTAACTTATTAATTGAAAAGAATAAACGAAGTGGACTTCCTATTATAAAAAGAATACAATATTCTCTTCTTATTTTCCGGAATTTCCTGTTAGGAAGCACAACTCAGGATAGGCTGAATACAGGTTTATTCCTAGAAATGGGTAAAACTCGTTCTCTCGGAGAAAACAATCCCAAGAAAATCCCTCCCTCCTATATGTCCTGCTATCTCAGAACAGTTCAAAGGTTCGAATGCAGATTGATCTGTTGAGAAAAAGAGTTCTCGCAGGTATCAGAAGAACCAGAAACGGTATGAACACAATTTTATTAGATCCGGATTTTCCGGATGAAAGAAGAAATCTCCATATTGCAGGTAAGGAAATAATATTGGAGAATGTCATTGCCGGAAAGCTAAAGACGGGCAAAAAAATAGACCCCTGGGCAATCGTAAGACTGCTATAGGAGTCGCTGAAAAGATGGGATGATTAAAAGTATTATTCCAGATTTGATAAAAATTTACGCCAATCCTGACGGCTCATACGAGGTCAACATTGGCGTAAACATCGGTGGTTGCGGAACTAGGATTTGAACCCAGACAAACAGAGTCAGAGTCTGTCGTGCTACCC
>UQSL01000028.1 GCA_900543705.1 uncultured Oscillospiraceae bacterium | reverse complement strand
AATTTTCGATATACCCTCATTTAACGGCTGTGATAAGAACAAGTAAGCGGAACAACAGGCAAAAGAGAGCCCTTGGCTGGTGGAAAAGGGTGCGATGTGTTCCGGCTGAATACCTCTTTGAGCCGCAGACCGAACGAGAAATTTTAGTAGGCTCTGCCGTGTGCGCACGTTACCGCGTAAAGGCATGTTAGTGTCTGTGAGGTCGCTGTTTGTAAATTCAGCGATGAATCAGAGGTGGTACCGCGAATTCTTTCGCCCTCTGCTTTGCCCGATGCAAAGCAGAGGGCTTTTTATTTTGAAAAATGGAAAGGAAGAAGAAAATGAGCGTATTTGACGAACTCAAACGGCGTGGACTCATCGCGCAGATGACACATGAGGAAGAAATTAAGAAGCTTTTAGAAACCGAGAAGGTCACTTTTTATATTGGCTTTGACGCGACGGCGGATTCCCTGCATGTCGGGCACTTCCTCCAGCTGATGGTTATGGCGCATATGCAGCGGGCCGGCCATCGGCCGATTGCTCTCCTTGGCACCGGTACAACTATGGTCGGCGACCCAACAGGCAAAACCGATATGCGCAAAATGCTCACCAAAGAGGAGATTCAGCACAACGCTGAATGCTTCAAACGTCAGATGTCCAAATTCGTTGATTTCTCTGACGGCAAGGCTATGATGCTAGAAAACGGAGATTGGCTGTTAAATCTCAACTATCTCGATTTCCTGAGGGAAGTCGGCGTCCATTTCACAGTCAACAAGATGCTTACCGCGGAGTGTTTCCAGTCCAGGATGGAAAAAGGGCTCACCTTTCTGGAATTCAACTACATGCTTATGCAGAGCTACGACTTCCTCAAGCTTTACCGGGATTACGGCTGTATGCTCGAGCTTGGCGGCAACGACCAGTGGGCGAACATCATCGGCGGTATTGAGCTGATTCGCCGGGCAGAGCACAAGGAAGCTTATGGCATGACTTTTACGCTCCTGACCACTAAAGAAGGCAAAAAGATGGGGAAAACCGAGGGCGGCGCCGTCTGGCTTGATCCGGAGAAAACCTCTCCCTATGAATTCTTCCAGTACTGGAGAAATGTCAGTGATGACGACGTCATCAACTGCCTGAAGCTCATCACCTTTGTCCCCATCGAAGAGATTGAGGCAATGGAAAGTTGGGAAGGCCAGCAGCTCAACCAGGCAAAAGAGCGCCTCGCCTATGAGGTCACAAAGCTGGTTCACGGTCCAGAAGAGGCAAACAAGGCGATGGAAGCGGCACGTGCGCTCTTTGCAAAAAACGCGCACTCCGATGACATGCCAACTACGTTCCTCTCCGCTTCCGATATCGGAGTGGATGGTATCGGTATCATCGACCTGCTGATGAAAGCTCAGCTCGTCCCGTCCCGTGGAGAAGCAAGACGCCTAATTTTACAGGGCGGCATTTCTGTTGACGACCAGAAAGTCGAAGGTATTGAAAAAACTGTCACAACCGATGATTTTAGAAAAGGGCACGTTATCATTAAAAAAGGTAAAAAAGTGTTCCACAAAGTAACTTTAGATTAAATTTTTCAATCAAACAGCCCGGAGCAGATTGCTCCGGGCTGTATAAATATTTGGTACAGAAGCAGAGAGAAACACTCCCTGCAAAAAGTGAACTGCACCCTTTTGTTAGACAGTATGATATACTATTTAACAGGTGGGGTGTTTTGATTATTGTTCCATGCTAAGAGCAAACGCCTTCTCAATGGCCTCCTGAACATTTGGCAGGGATTCATCCGCAATCAGGAAGGAAATATCGATTTCCGAAGTGGTAATCAGGTAAATCGTATCCGTTGCAGAGGACACCGTACTGATGGCCTTTGCCGCCACACCGGGAGTATGGCGCATCTCATCTCCATACAGGGAGATTTTCACGTTGCCGCTGCTCACTAAGGTCTGAATTTCCGGATGCTGCTTACGAAAGCTCCCGATGAGCTCCATCAGCTTCGGCAAATCCCTATCCGGGGCGGTAAAGGAAATATTGATGGCGCCGCTCTGGGGAGCGGTCTGTGAAATCATGTCGATATTGACGCCATGCTCCGCAACTTTTTCAAAAAAGCCGGACATATGCAGAAAATCTGCGGGTACTTTGGTAAAGGACACCAGAGTGATGGATTCCGTTGCACTGGCCTTGGAAACACCATACATATATCGATTCCTCCGTTACTCTTCCATCATATCCTTCATATTATATAACCCCGGCGTACGGTTTGTCAAAAATACGGCCGCATTGATGGCGCCCTCCGCAAAGACCGCCTTGGAGGTTGCCGTATGGGTCAAAGAGAGCATCTCGTTGTTGCCTGCAAAGAGCACCTCATGCTCCCCGACAATCGTGCCGCCGCGGATGGAGTGGATGCCGATTTCATGTTTTTCACGTTTTTGGCGGACACTGTGCCGGTCATAGACATAGTGGTCGGCGCCGTCGAGGGTTTCATTGATAGCGTCTGCCAGCATCAGGGCAGTACCGCTTGGAGCATCTACCTTCTGGTTGTGGTGGCGCTCGATAATTTCAATGTCAAAGGTCGGGGAGAGGATTTTCGCCGCTTTTTTTGCAAGCTCCACCAGCAGATTGATACCAAGCGACATATTCGCGGAGAAAAAGACAGGAATCTCTTTGGAAGCCTCATGGATTTCTGCTATTTGTTCCTTGGAAAACCCTGTCGTGCACAACACGATCGGGAGCTTATTTTCCTTTGCGAAACAAAGCAGGGAAGTCAGCAGGGCTGGATTGGAAAAATCGATGATGACATCGCCCTGCTCTTTGCAATCCGAAGGATTGGCGTAGACGGGGAACGTGCAGTCGTGTTCCCCGATACCAAATCCGGCGGCGATTTCACAGCCTTCACGCTGGGAGACGCAGTCCCGGATTGTCTTTCCCATATGTCCGGTGCATCCGGATAAAATGATTTGAGTCATAGTGTTCAGCCTTTCTTCAAACATCAGTATGCCCTGTGGAGTAGGGATTAGTGAATCAGCCCGGATTGTTTGAGCTGAGCGGCAAGGGCTTCCCTCCCAGATTCCGACATGGAGACCAGCGGCAGGCGGCATTCACCGACCCCATAGCCCATCAGATTGAGGGCTTCCTTGACCGGGATCGGGTTGACATCGCTGAATAGGGTGTTTATCACAGGGAGCATTTCCAGCATAAGCTCAGTCCCAGCCTGATAATCGCCGTTCAGGCAATACTGAGTAATATCGTGCGTCTGCTGCGGCGCGATATTCGCCAGTACGGAAATGACGCCCTTGGCGCCGATAGACATCAGCGGTACGACAACATCGTCATTGCCGGAGTAGATGGTCAAATCCTCCCCGCATAGAGAAATGGTCTTTGCGGTCGCCGCAAAGTCATAGGTCGCATCCTTGACCGCTGCAATATTCGGGTGCTTGCACAGCTCAGCGAAGGTCTGGGGTTGAATAGTGACGCCGGTACGGCTCGGTACATTGTACAGGCAAACCGGCAGGGAAGTTGCATCTGCAATTGTGGTGAAATGCTTGATCAGTCCTGCCTGAGAAGTCTTGTTGTAATATGGGGTTACCTGAAGTAGGGATTCCACCCCGATGGAAGCGGCGATTTTGGAGAGTTCCACCGCGTGGGCGGTGTTATTGCTTCCGGCTCCCGCCATGACAGGGACACGTTTTGCTACCGTTTCATAGGTAAAGCCCACAATTTTTTCATACTCTGCGGTGGTAAAGGTAGATGCCTCCCCGGTAGTACCGCAAATCAGGATGCAGTCGGTATGCCCGGCTATTTGAAACTCAATGAGTTCTTTAAGTTTTTCATAGTTGATGGAACCGTCGGGATGCATCGGGGTAATCAGGGCGACGCCCGAACCGGTGAACAATCTCTTTTTCATAGTCTAGCCTCCTAGTTAATCCATGTAGCCTTGGGAGCAGAGCAGCTCTGCGAGTTCAACGGCCCCGCCGGCTGCACCCCGCAGGGTATTATGTGACAGACAGACAAACTTATAATCATACTGGGTGTCTTCTCTAAGCCTGCCGATGGAAATTGCCATTCCGCCCTCCAGATTCCGGTTCAGGCGAGTCTGCGGCATATCATCCTCAGTAAAGTAGTGCAAAAACTGTTTTGGAGCACTCGGGAGCGAAAGCTCCTGAGCCTTGCCACGGTAGTTGCTCCAAGTTTCGAGAATTTCTTCTCTCGTCGGCTTGTGCTCAAAACGGACGAATACCGCACCCATATGGCCGTTGGAGACCGGAACACGCAGGCACTGCGCAGTAAAGTTCGGGGAGCTTGCCGGGACAATCTCGCTGCCTTCAATCTTGCCCCAGATTTTCAGGGGTTCTCGTTCGCTTTTTTCTTCCTCCCCGCCGATGTACGGAATGACATTGTCCAGCATCTCCGGCCAGGTTTCAAAGGTCTTGCCTGCGCCGGAAATCGCCTGATAGGTGCAGACGAGGACATCTTTTACTCCAAACTTGGAGAGAGGGAAAAGCGCAGGAACATAACTTTGCAGGGAGCAATTCGACTTGACTGCGATAAAACCGCGTTTGGTTCCAAGGCGTTTTCTCTGCGCCGAAATAATGCCGATGTGTTCCGCGTTGAGTTCCGGAATGACCATCGGAACATCCGGTGTATGGCGGTTCGCGCTGTTGTTTGAGACAACCGGGCATTCCGCCTTGGCATAGCGCTCCTCCAAAGCCTTAATTTCCTCTTTTTTCATATCCACGGCGCAGAAAACAAAATCCACCAGGGAGGCGATTGTTTCAACGTCTGCCGCCGCATCCATGACGATCATATCTTTTAAGGACGCCGGGATTTCCTCTTCCATGCACCACTTGCTACCGACTACCTCTTCGTAGCGTTTTCCAGCCGAGCGGGGGCTTGCCGCCAATACCTTTACTTCAAACCATGGGTGCCCGGCAAGGATGGTGGCAAAACGCTGCCCGACCATACCGGTTGCTCCGACAATACCAACACGATACTGCTTCATGATACGTATCTCCTTTGTGCTTATACTCTCCATACTTACAAAAACAACTTGAATAAAGAAAAAAGTCGGTTGAAAACCGACTGTCCTTGCAATATAATAGAGTTATTGACGCTTTTGACCGAAAGGCCAAAAACCTGACATGATAGCTCTTCATCATATTGAATGATGACAGTCATAAACTTATTCAGCCTAAGACCAGGATGGACAGGTGCCGAATCTGTCCCCTTCGGCGACTTTACCTTTCTTACGGAGATCAATAATCTATGGGCGATTTCACTTCCGAATAATCATTAAAGACGCGCCTCTATCTGTTTATTCAATTTGTAGTTCTATCTTAGCATTGGTTTACTATGATGTCAAATCAAAATAACGAAAAAACAGGAATGTTCTGTTAAATTAGATGAAGAAAAGGTGGCAATGCCATGAAACGTACAGATTTTTATTATGAACTGCCCGAGGAGCTCATCGCTCAGGACCCGCTCGAACAACGCGATCACTCCAGAATGATGGTTCTTGACAAGAATACTGGAGAAATTACACATCGGCATTTTTATGATATCATCGACTTCCTAAATGAAGGCGATGTCTTAGTCCTCAACGATTCCAAGGTCATGCCGGCAAGATTGTACGGCATCAAAGAGGGGACATACGGCAAGATCGAAATGCTTTTGCTCGAGCAAAAGGGGCAAAATCGCTGGGAGGTATTGGTACGTCCTGGAAAAAAGGCAAGGGTAGGGGCACGCTTTGTCTTTGGGGACGGGCTGCTTACCGCTACCGTTAGAGAAATCGTCGAAGAGGGCAATCGCATCGTAGAATTTGAGTGTGAGGGGAACTTCTTTGACGTTCTGGATAAGATTGGAGAAATGCCCCTTCCACATTATATTACGCATAAATTGATGGATAAAGACCGTTACCAGACGGTCTATGCAAGGGAGCTCGGTTCCAGCGCCGCGCCTACTGCGGGCCTTCATTTTACCCAAGAGCTTTTGCAGAAAGTACGCGAAAAAGGCGTGAAGGTGGAATTTGTCACCCTGCATGTCGGGCTCGGTACCTTCCGCCCGGTCAAGGAGGAGGAGATCACCGACCATAAAATGCATACCGAGCACTATGAGATGTCCCAGAAGACAGCGGACGCCATCAACGAGGCAAAAGCAAACGGCAAGCGAGTCATTGCAGTCGGTACAACCAGTTGCCGTACGCTGGAATCCGTTGTACAAAAAGAGGGAGGTATCAAGGCTTCAGAGGGGTATACCGACATTTTTATCTATCCGGGCTACCAGTTCAAGGCGCTTGATTGCCTGATTACCAATTTCCATCTGCCGGAGAGTACCCTGATTATGCTTGTATCCGCTTTGGCAGGCTATGAGCATACGATGCACGCCTATCAGGTGGCTGTACAGGAACGCTACCGTTTTTACAGCTTTGGGGATGCAATGCTCGTGATATGAGAAAAAATTTTGAGCAGAAGCGAACCCGCAAAAGCCCTGTAATTTTCGCTTTTGCTGTTTTTAAGCGTAATCGATAAATCCCGGCAAACTGTTGTGGAGGGTCTATATGCAACAGGAGACGTCAGTATCAAAAGCCTGAGACGGGTAGTTACCGAGGTAGGGGAACGGCGTGCTGGCAACTGAACTTGAGCGCTATGCCGCCCAGAAGTCCTCCACGGCAAAAACAGGGGACATAAGCTGTTTTCCGACGATATGCTGGCACAGCTCAACACGGTTTTTGCAAAAACGGAGCGGCCTTTCTGGAACTCGAGGCAGCCGCCCAGCGGATTGCCGCTCTCAGTCCAAATGTCACGGCAGAAATCTTTGATTTAAACCATTTTCCTGAATGGAAAGATAAATATCAGGTCATGAGCGTGCCTTGTATGGTCACAGGGGATGGAAAATTCAGCCTTGGAAAAATATCCAGTATCATCTTGATTTGCTTTTACAGTCCTCAGAATAAACAAAGCCCCCTGAACCGCTCCAGAAAAAAATAGATATTGAAAAGCCTTCAATCGTAAGATAGAAAAACGATTGAAGGCTTTTCAATGTCAGGGAAAAATGGAACAAAAAGATATCCCGAAGAATTGAACGAGCAGGGGTGAGCATACGGGAGTTAAACCGAAAATATGGCATCAGCCGGTATGCACTGCAGAGCTGGTGTGGACTAAGGCCGGAGGTGGAACTGTCTATTTCCTCCAGAGCGGTTCAAATCGGAGAAGGTTTTTTGTTTCGCTTCATTGCGGAGCTGTCATCAGCGCAGTTTTCGAAGATATTTGGGTCGAAACCAGTGTATATACGCAGTGATAATACGAGATACCGCCAAATCATAGATGACAAAGACAACATTCAGCAACAAAATCCCGCCGATAAACCCAAGTACGCCATATTCTCCGAACAGTTCCCATAGCTCATCTGTTTTGACAAACAGCTGCATCACCAGATAGGAAACCCCGACAGCTGCATTAAAGAGCAGGATTTTCAGTACCCATTCAATAATACGTTTGCATTTTGTCTCAATCACTGATTTAAAAATCGGATAATATCCAAAAAAGGCGATAAACAGCAAAACCGCCGTTCGGTCGGGCGCTACGAGCAGAGAAATCAGCGAGATGGCAACATAGGCCACAAGCGCCCATTTTTTATTCGTTTCTACGACCAGGACAATTAAGGTCATGCCTGCAAGTGCAGGAAGAGCATAGGTGGCGTAAGGGAAAACGCCAGTCAAAAACATGAAGACTACGCTCAAAGCGCACATCATCCCGCAAAGTGAAATCTTGGAGCTTTTTTTCAAAATGCGCACCCTCCTTTTAACAGCAGGGGACTAAATCTCCGCCCATGCACTCACAGCAGCAGTCCGCGCAGATAAGCCCACTGCACATGTCGCAGCAGCTGCATCCGCTCGTAGGGGTCTGTCCAGGAGTGGTGCGGTAAGGGCTGTATCCGCCATTCATCTGGCCGTTTTGCTGATTTTTCATCGCATTGAGTGCTGCATGATACTCCGGATTCGAGGGATTCATCGAGACTGCCGTATTGAAGTAGCGCATGGCCTCATCAAGCCAACCGCGGGCATAGTAGACACTGCCCTTTAAAAAGTGCCATTCCGCATCCCGGTTTTGTTGGGGAACACCGTCGAGGAGTTCTTCTGCCTCCACGATTTTGCGGGAATTAATAAGCCTGCGAATATCTGCAAACTGAGAATAGGAGGAACCGGAAGCGCCATATCCTCCATACCCGCGGGCCGACTGATACTGAGCACCGGAACGGCGCTGGGACATGACAGTATCATACGCCTCGTTGATTTCCTTCATCTTTTCTGCGGCGAGATCAGAAAGGGGATTGCCTGCGTAGGAATCTGGATGGTATTTGCGCGCAAGTTCCCGGTATGCGCTTTTTACTTCGTCATCAGTCGCGTTTGGTGAAACGCCTAATACCTGATATGGGTCTCTCATGCAGTTTTTTTCTCCTTTTTCATCAGGGTCTGGCGCTGGGCCAGCGGCAGGCCGAGATAGACAATATTATAAAAAATCGGCTCGAACAGCTGTAGATCGAGCAGAACATAGGCGTTTGACAATTCCCCCAGCGTCAGGTTGAGCGCACCGAGCGCATATTCCTTAGCCTGTTTTATCTTTTGCTCATCCAGCTCCAAAATACCAAAACGCAGCAAAAAGGGGTTGTAATTTTTATTTTTCAAATCGTCTTCCATGTCATCGAAAGCGTCCATCAGATAAATCCAGCGCCCAAGACAGTATCCAAAGCGTTCGAGTACCCGTTTTTGTTCTGGGCGTGGACTTAACAGCATACAAATTTTAGAAAGGGCCTGTGCAGTCGGTTCCGCTGCCAAATCGATACTGGATACATCGCTTTGCTCCAGTTTGGACTGGTGTTCCATACAGTCATCTAAGATTTTCCCGAGCTGCGGATAATTTTTCGCGGCTTTTTTGTAAGCGGATTTCGCAAAGGGTTTGAGCAGGATATACCCGAATTTTTTCATTCCTTTGCTGTCTTCAATATTGTCAATCACCTTATAATAGAGCATTACCATTGCGGCAGCCGCAGAAAATTCAAGGGAAGGGTTTCGCAGGCAACAGTTTTTCTTTTTTAGAGGATTGACAAAACAGCACTGCTTTTCTATCAGTGCGTGCTGTCCGTTTACAGACATGTGGAGCAGTGAGAGGAATGCAAAATCATAGCTGAGCGTCATCCTTGCAAACGGGCCGAAAGAGCGGCCAAGCTGTTTGCACAGTCCACAGTAAATACTGCGGTACAACTCGAACTCTTTTACCTTCAAATCCCCTTTAGCCGGGCGTACATAACCGAACAAAACAAAACTCCCTTTACTGCAAAATCATGCCGAAAAGCGGGATGACCGTTCCCAAAATTACAATAACAGCAGCAACCACTGCGATAATTTTGACACTCTTCCGTGACATTTCATGCCACCACCTTGGTAGATTTTATCCGTACAATTATATCATTTCGTAACCGGTCGTACAATCGATATTTCAATAAATTAATATATTGTTTAAAGACTCACAATTTACTGCCGGAGGGATTTTATGGAACTTGTATTTCTGTGCCTGACAGCCTTGGGGCTTTCCATGGATGCATTTGCGGTATCCGTCACCAATGGCATGTGTACCAGAGACATCCGAGGAAAGGATGCGCTGAAAGTCGGGTTCTATTTCGGAGGATTTCAGGGCCTGATGCCGGTACTGGGGTATCTGGGAGGAAAAACTTTTGCGGGATATGTCCAGCAGTTTGACCACTGGATTGCCCTGTTTTTACTATGTATTATCGGGGGAAAGATGGTTTTTGAGGCGGCAGAGGAAATCCGTAACCCTCCGATCTGTCCTATTTCCCGGGCGCTGACTCACAAGCAGTTGCTGCTGCAGGCGGTTGCAACGAGTATCGATGCGCTGGCGATCGGCGTCGGCTTTGCCGTCATGGAAGTCAATATCTATTATGCGGCTTTCATCATTGCATCAATCACCTTTGTATGCAGTGTAATTGGATTCTTCATCGGAAAGACCTTTGGAAGCTTGCTCAAACAAAAGGCGGAAATATTCGGCGGAGTCATCTTGATTTTACTGGGAATTAAAATCTTTGCAGAGCACATTTTTGCGTAAATTGACTGAGAACAACGGGCTTCCACCGGTTATCCTCCGCCTTTCCACAAGAATTTCCCAATTCTTCGTTTGATTGTTAATAAACCTGCCACTGCGGCGGATGCTTTGCGCAGTGCCGGTTATACAGTTTCCATTACTGAGGTCATTGGTATTGGGCTTGACGACCAGCCGGGCGGCCTGTGTGACGCATTGAGTATTCTTTTGGAAGCCGGCATCACGGTGGAGTACATGTACGCGTTTATCGGAAGGGCCAAGAACACCGCCTACGTAATTCTTCGGGTGGAAAACCCTCAAGCCGCGATTCAGGCGTTTCGGGCTCATGGCACCAATCTCATCTAATGATAACAGGGCTGTAAGTTCACAGCCCTGCCTTTTTGTATCCAAATGGAGTATTCATAGTAAAAACCCCTTAAAAAATTTTCTTGACTTTAGCACTGGAATCCTATAATCTGTTTAAGTAAAAATTAGAGACAAGAACACAAAAGGGGGAACTGCTATGACCAAATACATCTTTGTGACAGGCGGTGTCGTTTCCGGACTGGGAAAAGGAATCACTGCCGCTTCTCTCGGCCGGCTGCTCAAGGCAAGAGGACTAACCGTCGCCGCACAGAAGCTTGACCCATATATTAACGTCGACCCGGGCACGATGAGTCCTTATCAGCACGGGGAAGTCTTTGTCACCGAAGACGGACTGGAAGCCGACCTCGATCTCGGCCATTATGAGCGCTTCATCGATGAAAACCTCAACAAGTTTTCGAACCTCACGACCGGAAAGGTCTACTCCAACGTCATCCGCAAAGAACGCGCTGGAGAATATCTCGGACAGACAGTACAGGTCATCCCGCATATTACCAACGAAATTAAGAGTTTTATTTATAACGTCGGAAAAAACTCCAACGCGGACATCGTCATCACCGAAATCGGCGGTACCACGGGGGACATAGAGAGCCAACCTTTTTTAGAGGCAATTCGCCAGGTGTCGATTGAAGTCGGACGGGAGAACTGCCTCTTTATTCATGTGACGCTCGTACCATATATTAAAAGTTCCGGTGAGCATAAATCCAAGCCGACACAACACTCCGTCAAGGAGCTGCGCTCCATCGGTATCATCCCAAACATCATCGTCACCCGCGCGGATGAACCGATTGATGAAAATGTCAAACAGAAAATAGCCCTGTTTTGCAATGTCAAACCCGACTGCGTCATTGAAAATCTCACGCTTCCGATTCTCTATCAGGCGCCGCTGATGCTCGAACAGAACAATTTTTCCGACATTGTCTGCCGGGAACTGAATCTTGATCTGCCGCGCGGCGACATGCAAGAATGGAAAGACATGCTCAACCGGATTGCCAGCCGGGATAAACGGGTGAAAATTGCTTTGGTCGGAAAATATGTTAAGCTGCACGACGCCTATCTTTCCGTTGTGGAGGCGCTGCACCATGCGGGTTATGAAAACGGCGCCGTAGTGGATATCGAATGGATTGAAGCGGAAGATGTAACTGAACAAAGCGCGGAGTGCATCTTTTCCGGTTGCGATGGCATTCTAGTACCCGGCGGCTTTGGCGACAGGGGAATTGAAGGGAAGATTATGGCTGCAAAATATGCCAGAGAGCATGACATTCCCTATCTTGGTATCTGCCTCGGAATGCAGACCGCAGTCATCGAGTATGCAAGGGATGTTCTCAATTACTCCGATGCCAATTCCAGTGAATTTAATGAACAGAGCTCACACAAGGTGATTGACCTGATGCCGGATCAATATGGAAACCTGCCAAAGGGCGGTACCATGCGCCTTGGAGCCTATCCCTGTAAAATACAGACTGATTCCATCATGGAGCATGCGTATCAGGCTGAAGAAATCACAGAACGCCATCGCCATCGCTATGAATTCAACAATGACTTCCGACCGGAATTTGAAGAGCATGGACTGCGGATTACTGGTATTTCTCCGGACGGCAGGCTGGTTGAAGCGGTGGAAATTCCGAATTTACGTTTCTTCATTGGAGTACAATACCATCCGGAGTTCAAGAGCCGCCCCAATCGTGCCCATCCTTTGTTCCGAGAATTTATCAAAGCTTCCCTGCAAAACAGTTGATAAAAAACGCTAACCAGGCTGCAAGCAGGGTTAGCGTTTTTTATTGCTGCAAAGTGTGAAATTAATTGCAGCTTTTTTATATAAAACATCAATATATATTTAAAATTAATAAATAATCAATTATTTTTATCATATAAATTATGATATTAAATGAGATGGCTATTTTGTTTTCAAAATATCCAAGAACAATCTGTGTATTGTAAGAATCGACCGGAAATGCTGCTGAAAAATCTTCTTGAATTGACACCCCACTTGGATGAGTATATACTCGTAACTAGGTAATTATGCCCACAACATTGATACATAAAGGAGAGGATTTTGGTAATGAGCATACGGCAAAAAATGAAAGCCGGCAAATGTACCCAGATTTTCGAACACACTAACAATGTTACCCCATCCGAGCAAGCTGGAAATTGTAAAAAATCAGCTTTGGCCTTATCAATTACCTGAGAATTCAGGGCAGAGTGCAGGAGGCAGAGGACCTTTTTGCCTGGATGCATAAAGCAGGGGAAGAGGAATATTACTTTGCCTTCGCCTATATTGCTACGATGATGGACAATCAAACAAGATAAGAAAGGATGAATTTCCATGTCCCAATTACAGTTGGACGCCTTTACTTCTTACCAGTTTTTGTCAGGTCTGAATTATAATTCATGCTCCGATAAGGCGGCATATCTGGTACACCATACCAATGTAGAAAAGAATAATTACACCTCCAATCTCTGGATTTATGACAGGAAAACCGGAGAAAACCTTCAGATGACCGATAGCGGCGATGTGAAATCTTACATCTGGTATGACGACAATACCGTACTGTATCCACTTGCCAAGAAAAAAGTCTGCAAGGCAAAAGATAAGTGCCAAGAAGATTCCACCGCCTTTGCACTGCTGCACTTAAATAACAAAAAGAGCTGCAAGCTCTTCAGCGTTCCTCTCAAGGCTTCTCTTGTTGGCAGAATCAACGAGGAAACCATCGTGTTGACTGCGACCAAGCATGTCCTCCGTTCTGCAATGCTGGAAGGCAAGCAGGGAGAAGAGCGCAGAGAGTTACTATACCAGTTTAAAGAAGAGGATGAAAGCTGCACGATTTTTGATGAGTATCCGTTCTGGTCCAATGGAACCGGCGTCATCAACAAAATCCGCAACGGCATCTATCTCTACAATACCAAGACCGAAACCCTGACCCAGGTAACCTCCCCTTATTTTTCGGCAAGTCAAGTAAAAATCTGCAAAGAAAAACAGCAGATTTTGTTTACAGGTCTGGAATTCGATACCATCCGTTCACAGAAAACCGGAATGTATCTCTATGACCTCGGTTCCTGTGAAACCAAATGTCTAGTGGAACCGGAAATCTTCCGCATCGGGGATATAGGATTTTTCCAGGGTAAAGTTGTCTTTGTGGGTACGGAAAACAAAGACTACAGCATTACCGAGTGTCCAATGCTGTACAGTGTTGATCCTGCGACCTGTGAGAGAACTGTAGTCTGTTCGGATGAAATGAGCATTGGAAACTCTGTCGGCTCTGACTGCCATTATGGCAGCGGCTCTGTTTTTCGGGTGCATGGAGATAAGATGTATTTTATCTCCAATATCTATGATGCTTCTCATATCCAGTGCTGCGGTAAAGACGGAAAGGTTACCACCATCCTAGCAAAAGACGGTTCTGTGGATATGTTCGACATCTGCGATGATGAGATTATTTATGTGGCAATGCATAACATGCGACTCGAAGAGCTTTACACTCTGCCTGTTTGTGGTGGTGAGGAAAAACGTGTTTCCTCCCATAATGACAAATTCTATCAAGAATATCCGCCTGTTATGCCGGAGAGGCTGTATTTCACAAATTCTGACGGCATCGAAATCCATGGATGGGTACTCAAGCCTGTAGGATATGATTCCTCCAAAACCTATCCTGCTATCTTAGATATCCACGGCGGACCGAAGACTACCTATGGCGAAGTTTTCTATCATGAGATGCAATACTGGGCGAACCACGGATATTTCGTCTTTTTCTGCAACCCGCGCGGAAGCGACGGACGCGGCAATGAGTTTTCCTACATAGCCGGGCGCTTCGGCACCATCGATTACCAGGATTTGATGGAGTTTACCGATGAAGTTCTCAAGAAATATCCGCAGATTGATGATAAGCGTATGGGCGTTACGGGTGGCTCTTACGGTGGATTCATGACCAACTGGATTATCGGCCATACCAACCGTTTCTGTGCGGCGGCTCCGCAGCGTTCCATCTCCAACTTTGTCAGCATGGAAGGCACGACCGATATCGGCAAAGTATTCGTATCCGGGCAAATGCTCGCCACAACTCAGACCGATGTAGCGAAGGTATGGGAGCAGTCTCCGCTCAAATATGCACATAATGCCAAGACCCCGACCCTTTTCATCCATTCTAACGAGGACTATCGCTGCTGGATGGTGGAGGCGTTACAGATGTACAGTATGCTTGTCGATAATGGCGTAGAAGCACGTCTTTGCCTGTTCAAGGGTGACAACCATGAACTCAGCCGTTCGGGTAAGCCAAAGAACCGTATCAGAAGATTACAGGAAATCACAAACTGGATGGATCGCCACTGCAAGAAATAAGAGCGGATAATTCAACAAAAAATCCGGGTGTTACACGCACCCGTTTTTTTTGTCCGGTTCAGCGCCATATTTAAGAAAGTATTTCTTAAGAAAGATTATATTTTCTCTCAATTTGGTTGTTGCACCGGAATGGGTCTGTTATAATAAAGATATCTGTAAAAAGATACAATGCCTAGATCAGTCAACAACCAGCGATGGCTGATTCCTGATAAGAATGAGCGGTCAGCCATCCATTCTGGGTGAAAAAAATCATTGCCGTACATACTAAGGCTACTTTATAACATAACAGGCAGGAGATTGCAATGAAGTTTGAACACAACAAAAAATATACGACTATCGCCATCTATGTATTTTTAACGGTTGTTTCCTGCCTTTTGGCGGCGGCTGTTCTCATCAACTTCGGGAGAATTCAGAGATATGTGTTCAAAATGATCGATATACTGATTCCGTTTGTCTATGCCTTTGTGATTGCTTATTTGCTTAACCCGGTTATGATGTTCTTTGAAAAGAATATCATGCATCGAGTTCGGTTTAAGCGTCCTCACCCCAAGCTGAGCAGAGTAGTTTCACTGATTGCCGCGTACATTTTTGCATTCATTATTTTAGGGATATTTCTCGGAACCGTACTGCCACAGATTGCAAACAGTCTCTCCTCCTTACTTGATAAGATTCCATCCGCCATCAAAGCAGCGGATTCCTTGACAGACAGCATAGCTGGGATACTACAGGATTTTCATATCAGTCAGGAATTGGTGAACAAGTTCTCCGACTATATTACACAGGCTGTCAACGGTCTGCTTGATATGCTGGGGCAGGTGGTACCATATCTTCTAAATATGACCAGGACGATTACAATTGGTCTGAAAAATGCACTGTTGGGACTGATTATCTCCGTATACATGCTCGCAAGCAAGGAAAAATTCTTTGCGCAGCTTAAAAAGATGATGTATGCGCTGCTGCCCAAGCAGTATGTCGACCGCACCATTGACCTTGCCCGTTCCAGCCACAAAACCTTTTCCGGCTTTATCAATGGAAAAATCATCGACTCTCTGATGATCGGAATTCTCTGCTTTTTGGGAATGCGGATTTTCAACATGCCGTATTCGGCTCTTATTAGTGTCATTGTCGGTGTCACCAACGTCATCCCATACTTTGGCCCCTTCATTGGCGCCATACCAAGCGCATTGATTATTCTGATTGAAGACCCGATTACTGCTTTTTGGTTTTGCCTGTTCATTCTGGCACTTCAGCAGTTCGATGGAAATATCCTGGGTCCAAAGATTTTAGGCGGTACCACGGGTCTCAACTCTTTCTGGGTAATTTTTTCCATCATCATCGGTGGCGGACTCTTTGGCATAGTCGGAATGTTCATCGGCGTCCCGCTGTTTGCCGTTATCTATGCCCTGGTACGGACGTTTATTGAACAGAGGCTGCAGAAAAAGGGTATGCCTCAGAAAACGGAAGCCTACAAAACGGATGACATCTACCTGCTTCCGGTCAAAGTATCCTCTAGGACAAAGAAACACCAAGCAGTCAATAAAACAGAGGATAAGATGTAACCGCCTGAAAATCACTCGACGGGAAAGGGAGTATTTATGAAAGCCGAAAAAAAAGCATTGGTTTTAGCGGGAGGAGGCTCCCGGGGAGCCTATCAGATTGGAGTCTGGCAGGCATTGCGGGAACTTGGCTATGATTTTTCCATTATTACCGGTGCATCGGTCGGGGCCCTTAACGGAGCAATGATTGCCCAGGGGGACTTTGACAAGGCAAAGTGGCTGTGGGAGCATATCACTCTGGAACAGGTACTCGATATTAAACTGCCGGAAGGATTTGAGAAGTTGGGAGAAAGGGAGCAGGCGCAAGTATTCCTGCGAGAAGCAATCCGGGGCGGAGGAGCAGGTTATGAAGCCTTAAAAAGCCTCTTGACGGAATGTCTTGACGAACAGGCTGTCCGAGATTCTCAAATGAAACTCGGTATCGTTACTGTTAAAATTCCAGGATATACTCCCTGCACCCTGTTCCAGCGGGATATTCCTGAAGGGAAGATGATCGACTATCTCCTTGCCTCCGCGGCCTGTTTTCCGGCGATGAAAAGCTATTCCATTGATGGAGAGTCCTACATCGACGGGGGATATTACGATAATCTCCCCATTGAGCTTGCGCAAAAGCAAGGTGCTACTGAAATCTTAGCAGTGGACGTCGACTCAATAGGCCTGCGCCGCCGATATGATAAAAAGAAATCAAAGGTTCATGTCCTGCACCCGAAAGAGGACCTTGGCTTTTTTATGAAATTTGAACCTATGCAAGCAAAGAGCAATATCCAATTCGGTTATTTTGATACTCTGAAATATTTTGGAAAATTAGATGGTATCCGCTACACCTTTCAAAAAGGAGAATTGACCAAATCGCATTTGCAGCTGCGACCCAAAGCTGCAGCATTGTCCAAGAAATTGGGAGTATATTTGGGCGGAAAATCCCGCAGTCCTCTGGAAAGCCTCGCTAGGTTTTCTGCTGCGAAAGCCATTCGGAAGCATCAGCGAAGGGAAACAACGCGTCGGAGTATTTTTTCCTGTGCTTTGGAATTTTGCGCGCAAGTATATGGCCTGAGAGCAGATAAGCTATATACTGCGTCGGAGATGCACGGCCAAATTAAAGCCTTTTTTACGAAATCCTATCAAAATTTTGACCGCAAAATGGAGACTGTTTTTTCGGCTTTAAAGGGAGAGCGTCAGGCTGTGGGAGAGGCCAGAGAACTACTGAAAAACCTTGACCAAAAAACTCTGGTCTGTTTTAGCTATTCGCTTTTGGAGGAGTCTATGAAGGATCACAGTAAGCTTTCACTCTTTTGGATGGCTTTTTGCTGTATTCCCACAGAATGTCTTTGTGCGCTATATTTATCCCTTCTTTTTAGCTAATCTGTATAAATACTATTCATTATTTAATTAATTTTTTCATTTTTATTGAAATCCCTGATAAGGTACTCTATAATAGTGAAAAACACATTTGGACAAAAGGAGTATTTTATTATGGTTTCTGTTAAAAAAATACAAGAAATCTCACGGTCCATCAAAGACAATGTTGCAAAGGTAATTGTTGGTAAAGATGAGGTTGTGAATCAAATATTGGTTGCATTATTCTGCCGTGGTCATGTTTTGCTGGAGGACCTTCCGGGTACAGGTAAAACCATGCTCGCTAAAACCATTTCCCGTTCCATAGATTGTGACTGCAAGAGGATTCAGTTTACTCCTGACTTGCTGCCTTCTGATGTAACGGGAATCAATTTTTATAACCAAAAAGAAGAGGAGTTCCTCTTTAAACCAGGTCCCATTTTTACAAACATCATCTTAGCGGATGAAATCAACCGCGCAACGCCGAGAACTCAATCCAGTCTTTTGGAGTGCATGGAAGAGCGCCAGGTGACCATCGATGGTGTAACCCGTAAACTGGAAGAACCTTTCCTGGTACTGGCAACACAAAACCCGTTGGAAACACAAGGAACATTCCCCCTTCCTGAAGCACAGCTTGACCGCTTTTTCATGAAGCTGAACATGGGTTATCCCAATAAAAGGGAAGAAACGCAGATTCTGGAGCGTTTTATCGCTTCAAACCCGCTTGAGGAGATTACTCCGGTAACCACGAAAGCAGAGATTGCTGAAATTTCTCAGTCGATTCCCCATATTAAAGTCTCCGCCGCAGTGTTGGGATACATTGTTGACATCATCCACGCCACACGGGAAGCCCAAGATATCCGGTTGGGTGCTTCTCCGCGCGCTTCGATCGCATTGACAAAAGCCTCACAGGCATATGCTGCAATTAGCGGCAGGGACTATGTCCTGCCGGATGATGTCAAGGCCATATGCGCAAATGTACTCGCTCATAGAATCATCTGCCGTGGAAGCAGTATCCAACGTTCCCCCAAGCAGACTTACGACACCATGCAAGTGATTATGGATCAGGTTCCCGCTCCTACCGAAATTTAATAATGATGCATTTGGAGAAAGGGGAGTTTTCCGATTGAAAATCATCTTTTTGATTGCTATCATTTATGGAATTGTATCTCTCCAAGCCTATTTGTTCAAGAAATATTCCTTTCAAAACCTAAATTACTCCTGTAAATTCGATAAACATGAAGTGTTTGAAGGGGAGAACTTTTCCCTGATGGAAATCGTAAAAAATAACAAGGCAATGCCTTTGCCATGGCTTCGCTCTGATCTTACCGCCTCCAAATGGCTGGAATTCGGTGATGCGAGTGCGCAGTCCGTTTCGGATGAGAGTAGAATCGTCTCCAGTTTTTTTACACTGGGAGGATATAAGTCCATTACCCGCACCTGGAATGTCAACTGTACCAAGCGCGGGGAATTTGAAATCCAAAAGGCGCATCTTGTCTCAAGTGATCTTTTTGGGCAGGCGAGAATCTCCAAAGGTGTCAAGCTGTCCTTCACCGTACTCGTTTTACCGGGAACTATCGACTTAGGGGAGATGTTTCTGCTTCCCCGCTACCTGCAGGGGGACACCGTTACCAAGCGTCAAATTGCTGAAGATCCTTTTTATGTAGCCGGTGTCAGGGAATATACTGACCGGGACCCCATGAACTCCATCCACTGGTTGGCCACGGCAAAAGAACAAAAATTGATGGTTCGTAAGAATGAGTATACCTCCCAGCAAAGCCTTACCATTCTGCTCAATATTAAATCCCAGGAAGTGGAGTATGGGAAAATCGTCAACCCGGATTTAGTGGAAGGCTCCATTCGCGTCTGCGCTTCTCTGATTACCGAGGCAACCGGAGAAGGACTGCCTGTAAACTTGTATTCCAACGCCCCAATTGATGATGTTTCAACCGAAATCACCTCCACTAATCTGGCTGCCGGAAATGAACATGCTATGGATTTGATGCGAATTTTGGCTAAACTGCGTATTAAAGCTGTCTGCAGTTTCAATGATTTTTTAGGACAGATTGATTCTGCCGCCAGCGGGACGGATTTGGCAATTGTCACGCCGTATCTGGATTCTGCCATCTGTGGATATGCTAGAGAAAAAATACATGAAAATGTTCATGTACAAATCTATGTAACCAATTTCCTGGAGCAGGAAGAAATTCCGGAAGATTTGGAAATTTACATAACCAAGCGGGAATACAGTCAGCAACCGCAGTTTGCCAAAGCTCAGAAAGGCAGTGACGCTACATGAGCAAAGAGAAATACCATACCTGGAAAAGACATGGTCTGATTTTGGCTCTACTATTTGCATATTCCTGCGTCGTCACCTGTGTCACATCCTTTCTTTTCACCCTTGCTTCCGGCAGCTGCACGATACCGGAAACACTGCTGATGCTGTTTAGCGGAATTTTCTGTAGCTATCTCGGATATTTCTGTCGCCTCCAGGTACAAAAGAGGAGGAAAAAGATTTTTTCCGTCGGGATTATAGCCGCAACAGGTCTTTTTCTTAGCTGTGCTTTGATGCTTCTCCTGTTCCTATGGAGCGGAGCTTACTTGGTTTGTGCAATCTGCGCGGCTTTCTATTTTATCTGCGGATGGGTTATCCAAAAATCATCCTTTTCCAGACTCTCCTCCACATTGATGATTTTCGTATGCCTGGGGATTCACGCTGCTATTTACTTTTTGTCCTATCTAATAAACCATCTGATGAGTCATCTTTTCACCTGTCAGTTTCCCTTTGATACCTATATTCTGCTGATTTTTCCAGTAATACTGACTTTGTTGCTGTTTCGTAATCAATCCAATCTTGACGAACTGATGACCTATGGCAGAAAACATATTGCCAAGAATGCATCCAACAACCGGATGAGCATACTCTTTACTATCGGTACTTTCGTGGTGATCTTGTTGCTGTATTTTCTGTGGAATCCGGTTTTGCAACTCCTTTTCTATGTTGGAAACGTTATAAAATATGGAATAAGTAAGATTTTACAGTGGTTTTTTGGGATGATCAGCAGTAATGTCGTTGTTCAAGACCAACCCAGCGAACTTCCTAAACTGATGGAAGGACAGGAAAACCTTCTTTTAAAGTTCGTTTTTATCGGCATATTGGCGATTATTTTCCTTGTACTCTTTATTAAGCTCTTCCCTGGTCTGTATGAGGGTATAAAAAACTGGCTCCGTCATCTGCTGAGCCGGTTAAAATCCCGTTTTTCCAAACTGGGGAGTCTCAAAAAGGGAGATTCTGAATATTACTTTGACAATGTCACTGATATTGACCTGTCAGAGAGAAAAGCCGTAAAACGCTCTCTTACCGGAACACAGCGATGGGGAAAATTTGCACGTCAATACCGACATACTAAAGATCCAGTAGAACAAATCCGGCTTTGTTATGCCTACACGCTTGGGCTGCTGCGGGAGAGCAGTACCCCTCCTTTGAAATGTGATACCCCCTTGGAAATTCTTCACAAAATGCTTGAACAGCAAACTGGTAAGCAAAAAGTCGACTTGAGTGTGATAACCCAAATCTATTCCGATGTCCGCTATGCAGAGCTTACCCCGGACAAGGAGAAAAACGACCGGATGTTTTTCCAAGTAAAACAGTTGTCTAAACAGCTCAAAGCAAAATAAAAAACTCGCCGAAATTGAACTGCACCCCATTTGTTATGTGGTATACTATCTAACGAATGGGGTGTTTGTTATGCCAAAAGGAGTACCAAACAAAAGATATACGCCAGAATTCAAGACACTGGTCGTTGAAACAATGCTCAACGAACGGCGCGTCAGTTTGGTGTTGTACGGAGTAGGATCACAGCACTCTATCCATTTTTAGTTACTTTTACCACATGAAATGCTTCTTTGTGTCGCAATGGTAAGCAGCGTATCAGCCAGTAGTGTCAAGGTCACACCAAGCAGATTCAATTCATCCTCGGTCAGGTTGCAGGCAAGTGCATTGGCGATGGCAGTGATGGAAGCTGTCAATTCACATGAATTCACGAGAGATTCACCCCCAACTTATTATATGAATATGCAGTCGGAATGTGTATGATTATTACTATTCTGATCACGTTTTGGAAGTTTGAATATCAATTCTGGGAAGGATTTTTCTTATACAAGTTCCGATTCCGATCACAAATTGACAGAATAACATCTTGCGGGGAGCGAATATAATGCTGCTTTAGCTGCTTATTTGGTGTGGCAGGACACTGAATTTATAACAAAACACCTATTGTTATTCAAATCCTGATGGGAGAATTACAATAGGTGTTTTTTCTTCCATTATTTATGCTTTTCAGCACATTGCGCTTCTTCCTTCGTTTTATGAACAGTTCCGAACGGATGCTGCGGCGGTGCATAAATGGAATACAGCTTAAGCGGCGTACAACCAATGTTGACAATATTATGCCATGTGCAAGCCGGAACAAGAATGGCAAAGTTACTGTTTACTCTCTGCTGATCGTCCAGATCATCCTTACATTTTCCCATCTTAACCAAAGCGCATCCGTCTTCAATCCGTATGAACTGATCAACATTATCATGCATTTCCAGCCCGATGTCGCCGCCGACTGGGATACACATCAAGGTAACTTGCAGATGTTCACCTGTCCATAACGCAGTCCGATAGTTGAGGTTCATTTTTGCCAAACGATCAATGTTTGCAATAAACGGTTGGGGACCGCAATCCCTTATTTTCGGATTACGGTTACCACATCTATTTTGATCCATATTCTACACCTCTTATTATAAAGATTTCATAACATCATATGAATACAGAAAGCTGCTCGTGTAAATATCAAACCTTACAGTCTCAATTTAAACATCGCCCGCAATCCAACCTTATAGAGAACGGCGCGTCGGTTTGGTGTTGTACGGAGTAGGATCACAGCATGGGAACGAATCTATCTGGAAGAGGGAGCGGCAGGATTTCAGGTGGAGC
>UQSL01000027.1 GCA_900543705.1 uncultured Oscillospiraceae bacterium | reverse complement strand
TTCATTCCGTTTTTCTGCGCTTTTTTCTGTCTATTTTTTCGGGAAGGGCTCACTTGTTGTGTTTGCCAAAACGCACGGCCTTATCGCGGGATCCGGTTGGATTTTGGCAGACGGTATTTTTACAATCCTAATTGCTGGATTCCTGATGTTCAATGAGGCTTTCACCGTGGTCCTACTTCCGATGCTTTTTGGAATGTGGATTTTGTTCACCGGTGTATCGAAAACAATTAGTTCCTTCGACCTCAAACACTTTGGTGTTAGAGGCTGGGGCTGGTTTTTGGCACTCGGCATTGTTCTGATTGTATTTGGAATTATATTCTTCTTAAAGCCGGTGGCTGCTGCTGCGACAATCGGTGTGCTTGTAGGTATTGTCTTTTTTCTGGAGGGCATTGCCGCGGTTCTCAAGGGATTGTTTTCCAACCGCTTTTTGCTCTGATTCCTCTACTGTAAATTCTGCACAACCGACAGAAGACATACAATACCCGAAATCTCTTTCATAAATATCAAAAGGCCTGAAAAAGTGAGAAAGGTTTACCGCTTTCACAAGATACCCGGGAGACTTCTGGGTATCTTTTTTCCCTATCGATTTTGTGCTGCATAGGAGGCAAACCGTAAAAACGCCTGTTTTCCTTTCCCATCCCGTTTGAAAACCCCGGTGTTTTCCAGTACCTTTAAAAAGACTTTGCCGATTTCCCATTTCAGCAGTTTTTCAAGGCTGTATGCCTCCTTATAAGAAGAGCCGGTGAGGATGGACTCCATCCAATCAGCATGTTTTGCCGTACACTCTCTAGCCCGCAAATCCCCTGAGGTAAGTACCGTGTCAATCAATGCCTCCATCTCCCCTTGCAGGCGAGACGGTAAAATTGCCAGTCCCATGACCTCAATCAGGCCGATATTCTCCCGCTTGATATGGTGATATTCGGGATGCGGATGAAATAATCCCAGGGGGAATTCCTGCGTTGTAAGATTATTGCGCAGCACTAAATCCAGCTCGAACTCTTCCCCCCTTCTGCGGGCAATCGGGGTTATGGTGTTGTGGTAAATTCCATTTGTTTTCGCATACAGAGTGATTGATGGGTCGCTGTATTGCCTCCATGCCCGCAGAATCTGCCCGGCAAGATGAATCAGAGGTGCTTCCTCTGTTCCCCGCAGACGAAGCACGGATACCGGCCATTTGACAATTCCGGCATAAACTTCCCCGTATCCGGGAAACTGCAATTCGGTTTCTACTGGAGCACGCTCCATGGCAAAAGAGTATCTCCCGCCCTGGTAGTGTTCATGGCCGAGAATAGATCCTCCAACAATCGGAAGCTCCGCATTGGAACCAATGAAATAATGTGGGAACAGCTTTAAAAACGCAAAGAGTTTTTCAAAAGTGTGTTCGTCGATTTTCATCGGTGTATGAGCGGCGTTCATGGCAATGCAGTGCTCATTGTAATAGACATAGGGCGAATATTGAAATCCCCAGGGTTCCCCGGCAAGGGTAATCGGAATGACGCGATGATTCTGCCTCGCCGGATATCCGGGGCGTCCGGCATATCCTTCGTTTTCCAGGCAAAGACGGCATTTGGGGTATCCGGTCTGTGCAGTCCTTGCCTGCACGGCAACTTCCAAAGGATCTTTTTCCGGCTTGGAAAGATTGATGCTGATTTCCAGTTCCCCGTATTCCGTCGGCACCTTCCATCTCCTGTCACGCCCGATGTGGATATCCCCGACATCCCGGCACAAATCGACAAACCAGTTCGTTGCCTCATGCGGAGAGTTGCGATACTTCTCCCAGAAAAGACGCTGTACCTCTGATGGGCGCGGAGTCAAGCATCCCAATATCGCCGATTGAAGTTTCTCTCTGCCGGATGTGCTGCCATCGACGACACCCCGCTTACAGGCGTCGTCGAGTAACCAATGCAACCCATCGTCCAATGCCTGCCCGGAAGGATATTCCCCATCAGACTCATAGCCGTCAAGCTCCAAAACACACAGAAGAAGATTGGCAATATAGTATCTGTCCTCAGGCAGAAATAGTTCTTTTTGCTCTGCACGGTCCAAAAGTAGTGTAATGGCCTTATTTCGGTCCACGGTTTTTCTCCCCTTTTCCTCAGTTTTTTCCGGAGGTGACCGCTGCGCTCATCAGGCTTTCTGATATCACCACAGCTGTATGGCGCCCGCATGGCGTAAAGACAGGACGAGACAACTTCCCGGGCCCAGAACCTCCTCCGCAGACTGTCGGAAATGGGAAAGCATGGAATGCGGGACAAATGCCTGCACGGTTCCGGCAAATCCGCCGCCATGTACCCGAAAGGCCCCTTTCCCGCACAGCAATTCTTCGCACAGCGCCAGAGCAATCCCCATTTCCTGGTGTTCTACCGCACCGCGTGGCACAATGTTTTGCAGATACATATAAGAAGAGCGCCCGGATTCCCCCACCAGGGATAAAAACCGATGGAAATCTCCGACTTTTAGTGCTTCCGCTTCCATTGGAACGCGCCGGTTTTCCCTGAAAAAGTGAATGGCGCGCAAAGCCGCTCGGTCTCCTGCCGTTTCTCTCACCTGCTTGAGCGCAGAAAAGAATTTATTTTCATCTACCTCGCGCAGATACTCCTTGTGAAAACAGGCGGCAACTGCGTTCATCTCCTGCACAATCGACGCATATTCCCCGGTCAGCCCCTCATGACCAGCGCCGCAGTCGAGAATACACAAGTCATATCCTGCCTGACGTAAATCAAACGGAATCTTACGTGTGTAAGGATTTTGGGAATCGGTAAAGTCCAAAAAAATCACACCGCCCATCGCGCAGGCCATCTGGTCCATCAGGCCGCATGGCTTTCCAAAATACCGGTTTTCCGCATATTGCCCCGCCTGCGCCAACAGCGCAGGAGACAATTGCCCCTTCGCAAAAAGCCCGCTGCATATGATTCCAATGAGCACTTCAAAAGAAGCGGAGGAGGAAAGCCCGGATCCCGGCAACACTTCGGAGCTGACGTACGCATGAAATCCTCCGATTTGATGCCCTTGTTCTCTCAGATAGGCCACAACCCCGCGTATCAGCGCAGCGGTAGTGTTCTGCTCTTCCCTGCGAGGCTGTATTTCCCTGATATCGACTTCCAGCATCCCGTAACCCTCGGAAAACAGGCGGATGGTATCCTCCCCATTTGGGGCCGCAGCCGCAGCACTGTCCAAATCCACTCCTGCTGCGAGAACACAACCATGCTGGTGGTCGGTATGGTTGCCGCCAAGCTCCGTACGCCCCGGAACAGAAAAGCCATGAAGTTCTCCCGTTATGCCGAAAAGCTTTTCGTACCCTTGGCAGATACCTGCAAGCCGCCGTCGGACCTGGCAAATCTCTTTCCCCGGGTAAACCCGGCTAATGGTTTCGTCCATTTTCCCATTACGTATCCGGTCAACAAGTTCAAGAGCCATCTGATATACTTCCCCCATTGTTTTAACATCAATCACAGTGTATCGTATTTGGATTCATTTTACCAGTACTTTGGTAGAAATATTGAAAAATTTTTCCCAATTGCTTTCAATGGATAAGCTGTACAGCACTCATTTTTTCTGGTATCATAGTGCGCAGAAAGAATATCAGTCAGGAGGGCGCCGATGAAAACTCGTTTTGTAACACTGGAAGATTTGGACGCTGTCACCGCGGTGGAAGCCGCTTGTTTTCCAAAAGCGGAAGCCGCGAAACGCGAGGAAATGGAGCAGAGAATTCTCACCTATCCATCCCACTTTTGGCTTTTGGAAGAGGACGGAAACCTCATCGGGTTTATCAACGGCATGGCGACTGACAGCCGTACGATTTCCGATGAGATGTTTGAACATGCATCCCTGCACAGGGAAAATGGGGCTTATCAGGCGGTATTTGGGCTTGATGTATTGCCGGAGTACCGCAAACGGGGCTGTGCGGCGCAACTGATGATGGCCCTGATTCAAGATGCAAAAGAACATGGAAGAAAGGGCTGCATCCTCACCTGTAAGGAGCGCCTGCTGCATTATTACAATAAATTCGGGTATCAAAACCTTGGCATTTCCGCATCGGTCCACGGGGGCGCCATATGGTACGACATGGTGTTGGAATTCTAATCCTGCCAGTTCGAAAAGCAAACAGCTGTCGGAATGCCCTGCACGCCCTGTATACACCCCGGCATAGAAGAAAGAAAAAGATGAAGCTAAACGAAGGTGAAGTTCCGCTTGCATTTTTTTCTAAACGATGTATAATATATGAGACAATGGAACAGACGGGAGCTTGTATGACAGGCTGAGAGGAAGGTGCGACCTTCGACCGATAACCTGATTTGGATAATGCCAACGTAGGGATACCTGAGCATAAAGTGTATTTTTAACGGGAAGTTACCAGATCGGTAGCTACCCGTTTTTTGTTTTATACGGAGGTAAACGAAATGGTGAAAATCAACGGAGAAAGTCTTGATATTGCGGGCAAGACCATATCGGAATATCTTGCGACTACTAACTACGATCCAAAACGTATCGCAGTAGAGCGCCACGGAGAGATTGTACCCAAAGCACAATATGCTGAAACTGTATTGATTGACGGCGACAGTGTTGAAATTGTCAGCTTTGTAGGAGGTGGTTAAGCTGATACCGACAAAAGAAGAAATGATAGCGGCTTTGATAGAACGACACGGTGCAGAGTTACATGATAAGTTTTCATCGGCAACGGTTGCGGTGTGTGGACTCGGTGGTCTCGGTTCCAACATCGCGATATCCCTTGCTCGTGCAGGAATCAAAAAACTCATCCTTATCGATTTTGATCGGGTGGATATAAGCAATCTTCACCGTCAGCAATATAAAGCATCTCAGGTCGGAAGATGCAAGACTGAAGCGTTATCTGAAAACCTGAAAGAAATCGCACCGTATATTGAACTTGAAACACATACCGTTCGTATAACTGAAAGTAACGTGGTGGAATTACTGAAAGATGCCGACGTCATCTGCGAAGCATTCGACAATGCCGAATGTAAAGCGATGCTCACAAATACTGTTCTTGAAAAGATGCCGAAAAAGTATCTGGTGGCGGCTTCCGGTATGGCGGGACTTGGAAGAGCCAATAGTATCAAAACTCGACGAATTACAAAGCGTTTTTATCTCTGTGGGGATGAAGTCAGCGATGTAAATGAAGGTGCTGGGCTGGTATCTTCCCGTGTTATGCTCTGCGCCGCACATCAGGCACATACTGTTCTGCGTATTTTAGCAGATGAATTTGAAACATAAAGAAAGAAGGAAACTCAAATGAACAACGATAAACTTCTCATCGGCGGTCACGAGTTTAATTCCCGTTTTATTCTCGGATCAGGCAAGTATTCTTTGAATCTCATCGAAGCGGCAGTTCAGGATGCCGGTGCTGAAATCATCACCCTTGCCGTCCGCCGTGCTAATACGAAAGATCAGGAGAATATTCTGGACTTTATTCCCGAAGGCGTTACTCTGCTCCCCAACACCAGCGGTGCGAGAAATGCGGAGGAAGCCGTTCGTATTGCAAGACTTGCAAGAGAACTTGGTTGTGGCAACTTTGTGAAAATTGAAATAATGCGTGACTCCAAGTACCTGCTCCCCGACAATCAGGAAACAATCAAGGCGACTGAAATCCTTGCAAAAGAAGGCTTTGTGGTTATGCCGTATATGTATCCCGACTTGAATGTTGCCCGTGATCTTGTAAATGCCGGAGCTGCTACTATTATGCCGCTTGCTTCTCCCATTGGCTCTAACAAAGGACTTGCAACCAAAGATTTTATCCAAATTCTTATTGACGAAATCGACCTCCCCATTATTGTAGATGCGGGTATCGGCAGACCTTCACAAGCTTGTGAAGCAATGGAAATGGGCGCCGCTGCTATTATGGCAAATACCGCCCTTGCCACTGCCGGAGATCTCCCGACGATGGCAGCTGCTTTCCGTCAGGCGATTGAGGCTGGACGGAAGGCATACCTTGCAGGACTTGGCAGAGTTCTTACCCGTGGAGCCTCTGCATCCGATCCGCTGACCGGATTCCTTCGAGATTAAGGAGTGAGTATATGGAAAATCAATTTTTTGTAGATTCGGAGCATTTGTCGCCCGAAGCACTTGCCAAAAAGCACCTACTTGAAACCGATCCATCTTCCCGCAAGAACCATATGGAATATCTACCCGGTATGCAGAAGATCAAATCGGATGTTTGTGCGAATGTAATGGAGCAGATGAACTCCTTTGACTATTCCAAATATACGGCTAAAGATGTGAAAGCAGCTTTAGAACACGAAACCTGTTCCATTGAAGATTTCAAAGCCCTGCTTTCTCCTGCGGCTGAACCGTTCCTCGAGCAAATGGCTCAGAGAGCAAGACTTGAAACAAGTAAGCATTTTGGAAATACCGTCTATCTGTTTACACCTCTTTATATTGCCAACTATTGTGAGAATTACTGTGTTTATTGTGGATTTAACTGCTACAACCACATCAATCGTATGAAGCTTACGATGGAACAGATCGAGCATGAAATGAAAGTTATTGCCGATAGTGGTATGGAAGAAATCTTGATCCTCACCGGCGAGAGCCGTGGGCAGAGTGATGTCAACTACATAGGTGAAGCCTGCAAGCTTGCAAGAAAGTATTTCCGTATGGTTGGGCTTGAGATATATCCCGTCAACACGGATGAATATCGTTATCTTCACGAATGCGGTGCAGACTATGTTACAGTTTTTCAGGAAACCTATGATGCCGGTAAATATGAAACCCTGCACCTCCTCGGTCATAAGCGTGTATGGCCTTACCGCTTTGATGCACAGGAGCGTGCCCTGATGGGCGGTATGCGTGGAGTGGCATTCTCCGCACTTCTCGGACTTTCTGATTTTCGAAAAGATGCTTTGGCGAGTGCATTACACGTGTATTATTTGCAGCGCAAGTATCCGCACGCAGAAATGTCGCTGTCCTGTCCAAGACTTCGTCCGATCATCAACAATGACAAGATCAATCCTCTTGATGTTCACGAAAAGCAACTTTGTCAGATCATTTGTGCATATCGTATCTTTCTGCCGTTTGTCGGCATCACGGTATCTTCCCGTGAGAGTGCTGAGTTCCGCAACGGTATTGTAAAGATCGCTGCAACAAAAGTTTCTGCCGGTGTATCTACCGGTATCGGCGACCACGAAAGCAAATACAGCGGAAAGGAGTCGGACGGTGTGCAGGGCGACGAACAGTTTGAAATCGACGACAATCGCAGCCTCGACAAAATGTATAAAGACATTGCCGAAGAAGGCTTGCAACCCGTTCTAAACGACTATTTATATGTCTGATATTATATGTGTAACCAACCGTTTGCTTTGTAAAGAGAATTTTTTAATACGCATTGAAAAAATCGCTGCGGCAAAACCGCAAGGGTTGATCCTACGGGAAAAGGACTTGTGCGAGGATGAATATAAGGAACTGGCGAGCACGGCACTTGAGATATGTAAAAAGTATGAAACACTTTGTATCCTTCATAGTTTTGTGACTGTTGCAGCGGAGCTGAATTGTAAAGCCTTGCATCTGCCGTTACACATTCTTCGCAGTCTTTCAGATGAAGATAAAGCGAGGTTTTCAACACTCGGTGCGTCTTGCCATTCTGTAAAAGATGCACTTGAAGCTGAGAAACTCGGTTGTACCTATATCACCGCAGGTCACGTATTTGATACGGACTGTAAGAAAGGCTTACCCGGACGGGGACTTGAATTCTTGCAAAATGTATGTGAAAGCGTTTCTATTCCCGTATATGCCATCGGCGGTATCAGCTCAGAAAATATCGCTGAAGTGAGAAACGCAGGGGCAAAGGGTGCTTGCGTTATGAGCAGTACGATGATATGCGAAGATGTGCAAAAATATTTAGGAGAATTAAAATAAGAGTCCGAAACCGTTGTGTTTGAAGATGCAGTTTACGCTGTAAAAACTGCAAAGAACGATGGCTTTATAACAGTAGCAATATTTGACAGCCACGAAAAGTGTAACTTCACGGCTTCCAGTATGGTAAACGCCTGTGAGCTGTCCCTGTGGCGGTCTAAATGGAAGCCGAGAACAAAGCGAGTCTCCCTGTCCAGAATGAGCCAGAGGTCAAGATGAAATCAGTCTTCCTGTTCGTGGCTCGCTTCGCTACTTGAAGCTAAAGCTTTTTTACTCTCTCCAGCAGAGCTGGGTTGTCGCTTCGCTTAAACAAGCAAAACAGGCTCCGCAGCGACTAATTTCAAACCGCTGTGGAGCCTGTTTCCGTTAAATAGTATCGGAAAACCCTTGTATATCAAGGCTTTTGCATAAAGAAACTGGACACCAATCAAGATACGCATTGTATCAAAATTGGTGTCCAGTTATGAAAGTAGTGACTTATTTTGATACAAAATTTTTATACTCCTAACCTTCCGATAATTTATTCCGGAATGGTTAAAAGGTGCTCACCAGACTTTGTACTGAAATGGTAAGAAAAGTACAAAATGTATTATAATGGCCGTCTCGCTAAAAACAAGACGAAAGTGTCATGGAACACAATCTTGTTTCCGGCATCTAAAACTGCCTCTCTGAGGCCGTTATAGAACTTGCTTCTGTAAGGCTCTGGAAGAATGATGTGATCGCAGTGCGTGCCGGAAAAGGCCACATATTCATCTGCAGTAAGTTCGCGCTTGCCAGAATACTCTCGCTTCTCGAATCCCACGTATCCATAATTGGGCGCATTTGTGTATTTGAATGCACCATGCTTGTATTCGGTTTCCGGTTTAAAATACTTGGAATAGACCCGCTGAATTTTATTGTACAGATCCTCATTCGGTGTCTTGTAATCGCTCCTGGTCAACATCATTGCTAGTGTTCCTCCCGGCTTCAACAGTTGAAAGGTCTTAGCGAATGCAATCTCTTCGGGGATCCATTGAATGGTCGCTGCAGAATAGATCATATCGAATTTCTGGCTGCCAAAATTATGTGTGATGAAGTCGTCATTCACGATGCTGAAGTTCGGATACTCACCATACTTGAGATTCATCATTTCAGCCAGATGCTCACCAAGCTCGATTGCGTGGTAATCACATCCTGTACTCAATATGGGATCAGTGGCCTGTCCGGTTCCCGGTCCAAGCTCCAAGACGGTTTTGCCGGGGTTGATTCCTGCATACTCAATCAAATCTGTAAACAATTCTGCGCTATACCGCGGTCTATATTTGTCAAACTGATCGGGTATGGTATCAAATACTTCTCTGAATTCCATATTCACTTTCGCGCCTGCCTTTAATAACAAAAAAGGACATCAATCAAAACACACATTGTATCAAGATTGATGTCCAGTTATGGTGCGGGTAACAGGACTTGAACCTGCACAGCCTTGCGACCATTAGAACCTGAATCTAACGCGTCTGCCAATTCCGCCATACCCGCATGTGGTGCGGCAAACGGGACTTGAACCCGTACGTCAAGGACACACGCCCCTCAAACGTGCCTGTCTGCCAATTCCAGCACTGCCGCATTCCATATGTACATACTCGCCAGTTTACACAGTTTTTACTGCCCGACTTGCTGTAACATATGCTATTATATCATCCTAAATTGTTTGTGTCAACGTCAATTTTCAAAAAACAACCGATGAAAGATGCCGAAAACTTTTCCACAAATTAGGTAAATTCACACAATCACCCGGATACTGCTCCCCGTCCTGGAGGAGGAAACCGCCACTTGTGCCGGAATGCGCTCTTGAAGTTCGGAGACATGGGAGATAACCCCAATGAGCCTTTCTCCTGTGGTCAAATCCATCAGTGTCCGGATCGCCTCGTCTAAAGACTGAGGGTCAAGCGTACCAAAGCCCTCATCGATAAACATGGTGTTCATCTCAATGCCGCCCGAATACATCTGCATCACATCTGCTACTCCGAGCGCTAGGGCAAGAGAGGCCTGGAAACTCTCCCCGCCGGACAACGTTGTGATGTCTCTTGCCTTTCCGGTATAGCTGTCGATAATCTCAAAATCCAGTCCGCTCGCCTTGGCATATTTTCCGCGTTCCAGCTTCCGCTGGAGAGTATAGCGATAACCCGTCATTTTTGCCAGACGCTGGTTGGAAGCCTCGATAATATCGTCAAAATAGGCGGCAAGCACATAGCGTTCAAAGTCCACCTTGGCATCGTTGTTTCCGTTTGCCATCCGATACAGGCGAGTCACGCGGGCATATTCCTCCTGCTTGTCCCCGATGGCCTGATAAATTTCTCCCGCCTGCCTGCGATGCTCCTCATTGGAGAGGATTCCTGCCTGCAAGGTGGAAAGCCGGGAAGTGCATTGCTCCTGTTCAAGCTTCAGCGCCTCCTCCCGGGCCTTGATTGCCGCAGTATCCTGCCGCTGCTTACCGGATAACTCCTCTTCGAGCATAGAAAGCTGGCTGTCACAGTTCGAACAATCTTTTCGGTACTCCTCGAGGCGGTGCTGGTATTCCTGTTCCTTTTGCAGCAAACCGAGCGCCTGTTCAAATTCCTGCTTAGTGAAAAAACCCATCTCATGTAGGCGTACGTTGAAGTCCATCTGCTTCTTATTAAAAAGTTCCTCATCAGCGGATAGCCGTTCCATCAGGCCGCGCAGAGATTCCTGTACCCGTGCAAGAGCAGTCTGCCCTTCCTGATAAGCTCTGGTGATGTCCTCCGCCTGTTTGTACAGGATTTGTTCCTCCTGCTTCGTCTGATCAATTTTCTCCCGTAGAACCTGGCTTTCAAAGATCCCGTTTTTCAGCTGGCCTTGCAACGTGGCAATCCGTTCCTCCGCCGCATGAATCTTTCCCGACTGCTGGGAAAGATCCTGTGTATTTTTTTCCCGAAGCTGTTGTAAAAACGTCTCTTCCCGGTAACGCGGGTCGCGCAATACCTCTTTGGTGATCCCACGATACCCGGCAAGCGCCGCATTGGTTTCCTTTGCTTTGGCAAGTATACGTTTTGCTTCGTTTTTCAGTATCTCGCACAAGGCTTGAAGTCTGGTTTTAGACTGATACAATCGATTTTCCTGTATTCCGAGAGGATCCTCCTCCTTCCAGGAAGATAGGAGCTTTTCCAGCAGAATTCGGGCCCTAGTATCAATTTCCCTCAGAGACTGCGTGCAGGCATCTACCTGCTTTTTACAGTTTTGAAGTTCTTCTTCGCTTGGGATTTTTCCCCGCTGAGGCGCGGGGAATGGATGGTGGACACTTCCGCAGACCGGGCAGGGCTTTCCCTCCCTGAGCGAAGCGGCAAGTAGCCCTGCCTGCCCCTGTAGAAAGGTGGTATAGGCGCTGTCATATTCAAGCTGTGCCTGCTCATATTCGGCAGACGCCTTCCAGAAAGATTCCACCTGTGCCAACAGTTCTTTGGAAAGCTGTTCGAGCGTGCTGATGGAATCTAGTCGAGCCAGCGTTTCCTTGCGCGTAAAAAACAAGGAAAAAATCTGCTCACGGTTTTGCAGTTTTTTCTCCCCTGCCTGAAGGACCGCCAGCTGGGCTTTTGCCTGTTCCAGAAGGCCCACGGTTTGTGCCTCCTGTTCCAGGGAAGAGACAAAAGCCGCCAGAGTATCCCGTTTTTTTTGAATTTTAGGCAGACTCTTCAGCTGAATTTCCTGTTTTTCTGCCTGCTGTTGTACCAGCGCCAGCTTCTGCTGTGTCTGGGTCAGCTGTATCCTCTGCTGGTCTAGACTGTTTTCCAGCGATGTAAGCTCCTGATGAAAATAGGACAGTTCCTTTGCCCTGTGAATCCTGGAAATTGTCTGTTCCAACAGGGCGGCAGATTCTCTTTTCTCCTCAAGTTGTTTTTTTCTGGCGCGGGTCGTCTCGAGCAAATCAAATCGCGTGTTGATTCTGACCGCCTCCGCATAGCCTAAGGCCTGAATTTTCGCGGTCATTGAATGGACATCGGTCTCCATTTCCCTTGCAAGTCGGCGGTCCTGTTCCAGATCCGTATCCATGCAGTCGAAAATTTGGGGGATATCCTGTTGAGCGGCATGGATGAGCGCTCTCAGTTGCTCATTCTCGGTTTTATACATTGCAATATGCAGCTGTATGTCGCGCTGCCGTTCTCCCAGATATTCCTCGAGCGTCCTCGCCTGTTCACGCAGCGCGTCCGTCACTTTCATATAGATTTGGGTGGAGAACACCTTACGGAAAATTTCCTGCTTTTCCCGACTGTCCGCATACAGCAGCTTTTTGTACTCCCCCTGAGGGAGCATGGCAATCTGCTTGAAACGGTCCCGGCTGATTCCCATCAGGGAGACAATCAGCGGGTCGACATTTCTCACCCCGGCTACGACTGTGCCATCCGCAAGTGTAAGCAGAGCATCGGAATTGATTGTCCGCAGGTTTCCCCGGCTTGACAGCCGCGTTTGTTTGGGACAGCGCTCAATGCGGTATTCCTTTCCCTTTAGCAAAAATGTAAGCTCCACGGAACACACTGCGTCCGGCCCGGCATAATCGCTTTTAAAATTTTCACTCTCTCTTGCATCCCCGCTCGAATCCCCGAACAGCGCAAAAGAGATGGCGTCAAAGATGGTTGTCTTGCCCGCCCCGGTCGGGCCGGTAACGACAAAGATGTTATGCCCGTCAAAGCGGGTAAAATCAATTTCCTGCCGCCCCGCATACGGGCCAAACGCATTCATAACAAGCTTTAACGGTTTCATTCGCTTTCTACCTCCGCTTCCCGCACCGCCTTGGCAAGCAACCGGCGGTCCTCCTCATCCATCCGTCTGCCGGAAACATAAAAATAGAATTCCTCAAACAGCTCAAGCGGGGATTTTTCTTTTATCTGCGCCAGAGCGGAACGCTTTGGAGTTTCTATATCCCCTTTTGGCTTTAAACGAAGACCAAGCGCATTGGGGTAAACCGATTTTAACCGGTGCATGGCGTCAACGATCAAATCCCGGTCCTCCAGCTGTGCAAACACATAGTCCTGAGTTCCGCTTGCTCGTTTGTAATCGGTCAGTTCTTCGAGCGTTCCGGTAATCATACGCAAATCCCGCAGCACAGGAAGCGTTTTCTGTTCGACAACGGTCTCCCCTTTTGGCCCAAAGTCGATAACCGTAACGGATTTTTTCCTTGAGGCTTCGGCAATCGAGTATTTAAGCAGAGATCCGCTGTAGCGGATTTGCTCGGAAATCACGCGCTGGGGGGCATGGATATGGCCAAGCGCTGCGTAATCATAGGAGGACAGCCATCCAATGTCCACCGCGTCGCTTCCGCCGATATTGGTTTCCTCCCCGAAAATCAAACTCCTCCCACCGGAGAGGTCGGTGAAAAAGCCGTGTGCAATGAGAACATTTCGCTTGGCTGTATCTACAGCGCTCTCATGCAGGGAGAGCAGACGGCCAACCGCGTCGTTTGCAGTTTTCAGGGTATCCTCCTGCAAATCCGCCCGGATTACGGCAGGATCGGCATAGGGCAACAGGTGGAAGACGATTTCCCCGTACTCATCGGTAAGGGTAACCGTCTCAATCTCCCGAGAGTATTTCGCACTCAGGTACAGCCCACTCTGCCGGTACAGCCCGCTTGCAAAAGAGAGTCTCTGCGGGCTGTCATGGTTCCCCGCAATAGCGAGCACTTTCACCCCTGTGTCCCGGATCATGCCGCTGAGAGCCGCGTCCAGCAGTTCCACCGCCTGCGCAGGCGGAACCTTGCGGTCATAAAGATCTCCGGCAATGATGAGTACGTCTGCATGCTGATCGGCCAAAAAAGACTTGAGCTCCTCCAGAATATATGCCTGGTCCTGAAGCAGGGAGTAGTCGCCGAGCACCTTGCCAATATGCCAGTCCGATGTATGTACGACGCGCATGTAGGTCATCCTCTCATATTTTCTTCTTCCAGTGTATCATATTTTCTTTCCTGAAAAAAGAGGAGGAAATCGGGATGATTCTAATGTACGTATACGGGTTAAAAAGGGAACCCAACAGGCGGAAAAAAGCTGCGGCAGGCCGTGGGGATGCCAGCAGTCGAAGCGCTTTGTTCGAGCAATCCATCGACAGAATAGTAACCCCCTGGCGAAGCGGGGGGTTACTATTTGTGAATGCTCCTCTTTAACGGAGATGGGTTTGCTGTTTTGAACGGTAGACCGACAGAACGATTCCCGCGAGGGCAAAGAGCACCGCCAGAAACAGCAGGGAGAGAAAGATAATCATATATAAAATCCATTACCCCAACAAAGGTATAGTCAAAGGCCGCAGTAAGCCCAAAGCAGGCTGCCGTTTTGTAAAAGGCATTGATTTTCGTATAACGGATTACCGCCATGATACCCCAGGGGAGAATCAGGCAGAACAGAGCAGAGGGGACCGCAATACTCAAAAACCATCCGCCATGGGTGTAGAGATCGCAGACAAAGAGGAGAAGGAGGAGCAGAAGGGAATCCACAGTAAAGCAGATGAGCGCCTTGTGGCGGGAAAGAGGGGCGGGCAGAAACACAGCCCGAAGGATAAAGGGCAGAAAGACGACGCTCAGGCCGTACAGGATAGGGATATAAGCAACAAAAAACCAGTCCCCTTCGGTGTACAAACAGCAGGTCATCAGCAGTAGTCCCAGAGATACCGTAAAGGCGCCCAGCGTCCACATACAGCGATTCTTGGGCGTCAGCACCGGCACGAGAGTCAGCGAAGCGGCGACCAGCTCCGCAGTCAGCACAATGAAAAACCAGGACAGGGTGTTGAAAATTGCCAGGTTACAGATAAAGCAGACGACGATTCCCATCGCGTAGAGTACCATTAAGGTATAGCGGTATCCTTTGCCTAGGTTCTGGTATTTGCGGGCAAGGAGTTCTGTCTTGCGGGTTTGAATGTCCTCGCTTGCAGTCAAAAGCTCGTGCTCGGTAATATGGAGCACCTCACAGATGGAATGGAGCAGGGTGATATCCGGATAAGAGACCCCGCGCTCCCATTTGGAAACTGCGGATTCCGTTACAAACAGCTTTTCTGCAAAAGCCTGCTGGGTCAGATGGTTTTCTTTTCTTTTTCTGGTGATAAATTCACCAAAGGATTTTTTGTTTTGCATGTTACCACTCCCGGTGTTGTTTTGTGCTTTCACCTTACTCGTACAGGGACGGAAAGTCAACGATTTGGGCGCAATTTGCAACTCGACTGTTAAGCCAGTCGGCCTATTTCCAGGGATAATCGGTATTTTCCGTTTCCCCGGCCTGTGGGGAGATTTTCCGATAGATGAGAAGGAGATTCCAGTTGAGCTGAGAGCGTTCAAAGGGAATCATCGTGATGTTGTCGTAATGCAGCTTATCCTTCAGACAGTACAGGCTCAGCCCGAGTCCCTTCCCCTCGGAACAGAGCTGGTGTAGGAGATGATATCCGCCGCCTGGTATACAATGTTGGGAGAAAACCTCTGTTTTTTGCAGCGCTCCAAAAACAGCGGGTCACTGGTGTCGTGGTTGAGGTTAATCATCAGGGGAAAATCCCAGATATCCTCGATCCGCAGAGAACTGCGCTGTGCCAGGGGATGACCTAGCGGAACCACATGGAAAACCGTTTCGCTCTTAAGCAAAATACAGTTTAACCCGCTTTTGTTTTCCGGCGTTACAACAATGGCAAAATCCGAGATACCCTCCCGCACGTCGCTTACGCAGGCGGTGTCATAACGATTGCGGTATTGGACGGTTAGTTCGGGATGATGGCGCTCAACGGCTATATCCTGCACGTTGACCTTACCCCGGTAAAAGAACTGGTTTCCCTAAAACGGCGCTGTACCAACAATCTTAATCAGGTGGCCGTCCACGTCCACATCTTGGCGTATACCCGGAGGAAATCGACGGATTGAAGCGGGACTATGAAAAGCTGTGGGGCGAGGTGTCTAAGGTGCTGCGGGAGAATTCCAAACTGGTGGCGAAGTAAGACGAGGGCGGCAGCCTCATTCATACGGGCTTGCCGCCCTGTTTGTATAAGGAAATCATTCGCCTAGCGAGTGGGTTTCCTTATACAAAAAAGCACGGAGCGTTTGCCCTGTGCTCTTTAAACTCTTTTCTGATACAAGGCGCTTACCTTAAAGCCAAAGTCGCGCACCATGACGCGTTCAAAACCGAGCCGGTCATACAACCCAGTCAGGGCGGGACGATTCACCCGGCAGTCGAGTCGCAGATATTCCCGCCCTCTCTGCCTGATGATATCACATGCGGCATCCACCAACTTTGCCGGAATCCCGGTAGAGGCAAATTTTCGGCACACGGAAAACTTGTGCAGGTAAATGGCGCTGTCCTCCTCACTCTCTTCGCCCCAGAACTCAACGTCACTGTCGCACAAAAGCATCGTTGCGGCAACATCCTTTCCTACAAAGCCAAGGTATCCGGTAACTCCCTCATGGAACAGCAGCCTTTTTTGCAACATGTCCATGGTCCACAGCGGCATATTCTTACTCAACAGATATTCATGCGCTTCGATCAGGCAGGTAAGAAAGAGCTCCTTGTCTTCCTCAGTTTCTACCTTTTTGACCCAAAACCCTTTTTCCTGTTCCAAAACCTATACGTCCCCTGCCCCTATCCAGAATTCTCCAGTATTGTATGTTTATTCTCAAGTATGCAATGTAATGTATATTCATTCATTATCCAATGATAGCATATTTTTTGTTGTATGCAAGGGGATTTTTAATTTTTATATTATTTTTCTAGTATAGGTTTCTGACTGAAGTTTTCCTTGGTGCAGATGGAACAACAACCGCATGGCTTGAAGAAACACGAGAAGGGCCGAGAACGAAGCTGGCGCTAACAACGCTGGCTTTCACTTTGCTTAATCAGAGCCAAAAAGCTCCCGACATCCAGACCGGGGACGCCGGGAGCTGCAATTTTCCTGGGAAGAGCTCGGTAGAGTAGACAAAAAAATCGTTTGCTGCCGGTTCGCTCCCTTAAAATTCCATCTTATCCACTGCGAGGATGGCATTTGCATAGATCTTAAAGGATTTGCACATCTGCTGTAAATCGAGCAGTTCATCTGGACCGTGCGCGCCGCCGTGTCCCTCGGGAAGAAAGTCATATTGACCCGTCTCTTTCGGGAAACACGGCCCAAAGGAAATGGCATTCGGAATCTTTCTGGCATAGGTGCCGCCGCCGTTGACATAGGGCTTCATCTCATAGCCGCTCTCCTCGTTGAAAATAGCGGTGAGGGTCGTGACAGCAGGATGTTTCTCAGGAAAATAAAACGGCTCGCTGTCCATGACAATTTCGAGCTTCGCCCCGTGTGCCCGTGCCCAGGCGGTGAGCTTCTCCGTCATCTCTTTGGAATTATAGCCGCAGGAATAGCGGATATTGTAGTTTGCAACCAGGCAGCCACCCACCGTACGCACCATGCACATGACACATGTGGTCTCGCCGGATTTCTCGTCCTTGTAATCCATTTTCAGTGCGACGCCGTTGAAATCAGAGGAAGCCTCGGCAATCGCTGCGACGTCCTCCCTGGCAGAGCCGGTGAGAACGTTAAGCTCAGTCATGACCTGCGCCAGCTTGTGAATCGCACTGACCGACTGGTAGGGGCTCGCCGCATGACCGCCGACACCATGCGCCAGCACTTTAACGGTCTCTCCTTCCTCTGTGACTTCAAAGCCCTCTCCGAGTGCGGAAAGCTTTTCAAGTAGGCCGTCTTCCTTTTTCAAAACTGCATAGGCTTTGTTTGGCACAACATTGGACGCCACGCCGCCGGTCAACTCGATGAGATTGCCGTCAAAGGGCGCAAACATCATGTTTGCCTCATAGATGCCCTTTTCACAGTAGCAGACCGGATACAGAGTATCCGGGACAACGGAAAAATCCGGTGCTTTCCGGCGGCTGAGGTATTCCGGAATATCCCACATCCCGGTTTCCTCGTTGGTTCCGTAAATCAGCTTGTAATTGTAATTCAGGGGGATATGGTTATCCCTGAAAAAGCGGAGCAAAAACAGCGCCATCACAGCGGGGCCCTTGTTATCGGAGACGCCCCGCCCGATGAGGCAGTCGTGCTCCTTGTCGTAGGTTGCAGCATAGGGCTCATAAATCCAGTCGTCCCCCTCAGGCACGACGTCGAGATGCCCCCACAGCCCAATGACCTTGTCGGTATTCGGGTTTGCCGGATAGTAGGCCGAGCCCGCGAAATACTCGCAGTTGTCCGTTTCAAAGCCGAATTCCCGGCTGATTTTGAGCGCCTCGTCGAGCGCATCGCGGCAGCCCTGCCCAAAGGGCTTTACCTCGCTGTCCTTTTGGGCGATGCTCCTGATTCTCGACAGTCGCTGTACGCAGTCGATGTACTCCTGTTTGTGGGAAAGAAAATATTCCTCCGCGAGCATTGTAATTGTTTCATCCATGTACATTTCAGTCTCTCTCCTCTCTTCTTTAAATGATCGTATGACCCTGTTACAGCACCTGATTTGCCCGAGGGTTATGCAAGGCTGTTACCCCGCGCAAAACTTCCGACTTTTATTGTATCACCGCGGCAAAGCAGGTGCAAGAATACAGTACGGGAGCACACATACTTTTTCTTTTCCCGCCCTGTTTTTTCACTTTCCTTCGTGCAAGATGAACAGTCCGCCGCCCTCTCCCGCTAGAGGGCAAAAAAAGCACCCATACCGCAAATGGGTATGGGCGCAGGAAGGATAGAGGATTAAAAGCTCTCAAAGCGGGCGATCCCGTATTTTCTCAGCGCTGCAAAAAAGGCGAGCACCGCGAGCAGGACAATGCCTCCGAACATAAGCGGAATCCACTGGATGGCGGAGGGCAGCGCAAACATCAGCGCAACCGCCCCGATGGGTGGCAGCATCCCGGCAAAGACTCCGCAGCAGGTCGCGGCACTCTGCTTAATAACAGCCACTTCCGTCGTCCAGGTGAAATTCGGGAATACGAGATTAAAAAACAGCCCCATCAGCGAGGTATACACGCAAAAGAGCAGCGGGATGGCAAACAGCAGCACACCGTCCGCTAGGCCGGGTTTGAGGAAAACCGCCAGAAGAATACAGTCAATCAGGGTAATTGGCACCGAGACGGTTAGGTTAACTCCAACCTTTGCGGCAAAAACTGTTTTCGTGTTAACCGGCAGGGAGCGCACAATCCATAGGCTTTTCCCCTCCAGCGAAACCGAGCAGGCGCTCGTACAGGAGACGCCGATGAAAAAGCAGAGGAATACGGGCATAATCACGGAAATCATGGAGGAAAAGCCCGGTAGTCCTATCATCTGCTCCAACTGCTCCGCCGGGACAAAAAATACCACAATCGCAATCACCAGCGACAGCACCATGCCGATGGAGGTGTTGAGGATGTACAGCGGAGAAGCGAGAAAGCGGCGTAGCTCCTTTTGGTAGAGCGCCATGAGCGGGGTGTTTGTTTTGCCGCGGGTGAGCACGTAGTTTGAGCGTGTCCCGACAGAGGTGAGCTTGGTGTGCATCGTCTGAAACCCTCTTGCGACAATCACAAGGAAGAGCACAAAGGGCAATGCGGAGCACAGGAGAAACAGCGACAGGTTTGTAAGATTTCCATCACACAAAGCGCTTGAATACATCCCGGCCATCGGGTAAATTTTATTGACGGTCGCCATCATTACCGCGCCGATTTCCCCCAGGCGGTCGGCGTTGTCGCCAAGCGAGAAGGAGCCGAAGACAATCGCGAGCGTGGCGGCAAGCATCAGCAGAGTACCGACCAGACTTTTGTACTTGAAACGGGCGGAGATCATGCTCACCAGCACGCCGATGACCGAGGCTAACACGACTGGGAGCATCGGGATAAACAGTAATGTGAGGAAAAACACGAGGTAAAACATTGCCCCCGGGTGCGCAGTCAGCGTGTAGGCCGCCAGCATCGGCACCATCACGACCAGCGTGAACAGCAGGTTCATCAGGTACAAAATGAGAATACGGCTCGCGACGACACTGCCTTGGGATACCGGCAGAGCCATCACCAAATCGTAATCCCGGAAGGAAAAGAGGATGGAGCCCGCCTTGTAAATCGTCGTGACGAGCACCATCAAGCTGCTGACCGCCATCATCAGGGCGGGCAGGATACGGACCATCTCCATCATGGCAAACGCCTGGGAGAGCATATAGCTGTAGAAAAAGGATACCCCAAGCAACATCAGCCCAAGCAGCGCAAAGCCGAGCAGCAGCCCAGCGGCCTTAAGCCTGCCGCCTTTGCCCTTCTGATGAATCAGGCGATTGACCCCGGTATTGTTGAGCAGATAGATTTTGACAAGGAGAAGCGTATTATTCATGGTCGATAAGCTCCAGGAAAATATCCTCCAGGCTGCTGTCGCCCTTGACCTGTTCCATGGTCCCGCTCGAAATCAGCCTGCCTTCTTTAATGATGGCGATTTTGTTGCACAGCTTTTCCGCCACGTCCAGCACATGGGTGGAAAAGAAGATGGCGCTCCCCCGCCCACACATCTCCTGCATGATGAGCTTGAGGGTGTGGGAGGCCTTCGGGTCAAGCCCCACAAACGGCTCGTCGAGCACGAGGAGTTTCGGCTCATGAATGAGGGCGGAGAGCACGGCGAGTTTTTGCTTCATGCCGTGCGAATAGGAGGAAATGAGGTCGCCCAGGTTTTGGGTGATTTCCAGCCGGCCGCCGTACTGAGCGATGCGCTGCATCCGCTGTTGTTCTGGCACCTCAAAGACGTCCCCGATGAAATTCAGGTACTGGATGCCGGTCAAATGCTCGTATAAATCCGGATTATCCGGGATGTAGGCGGTAAGGCGCTTGCAGGCGACCGGGTCTTTTTTGACGGAAATCCCGTCGATGAAGATATCCCCTTCCTCAAACGACTGCACGCCGACCACCGCACGGATGGTCGTCGTCTTTCCGGCCCCGTTGTGCCCGATAAAGCCGTAGATGTCCCCGGCTTCGATGTTCAGGGTCAAATCATCCACCGCCCGCTTTCCCCCACGGTAGGTCTTGGAAAAATGTTCAATGCGCAGCATGAGCAAATCCTCCTTTATTTTTATGTACTGGTTGTTATAGACATCATATAACAAAGAAACTGGAAAGTCAACTGTTCTATAACAAATAGTACATTATAAATCCTGCCAGTCCGCTCAAAGCCATGATGAGGATGGGATTGGGCTTCCATTTGCGCAGGACAAACAGGGCTGCCGCGAATAAGCAGAGTGCCGAGACGTCGAATCCGTCGAGCGCAACTACGCCCGAATCCCAGAAGGTGAGGATCAGGATGGAGACTCCGGCGCTCGCAATCAGGGAGACGACCGCCGGGCGAAGGCCGGACAGCGCACCCTGTATCAAAGAGAGTTGGCGGTATTTATAGTAGAAATACGCAATCGTCAGCACGATGATACAGGAGGGCAGCACACAGCCGAGCGTCGCCACCAGCGCTCCGCCGATTCCGGTAATGCGGATGCCGACAAAAGTCGCGGAGTTGATGGCAATCGGGCCGGGCGTCATCTGGGAAATCGTGATGATATCTACAAACTCTCCCATGGACAGCCAGTGGTTAATATCGACCACCTGCTTTTGGATGAGCGGCATTGCGGCGTATCCCCCACCGATGGAAAACAGCCCGATTTGGAAAAAGCTCCAGAAGAGTTTCAGGTAAATCATGCGCCGCGCTCCTTCCTGCGTTTTTCCCGGATAAGCATGTCCGCCACGCCCACCAGCCCGCAAATCAGGATAATCAGGATGATGTTAACGTTAAAGAAGTAGGAGGCTATGAACACCCCGAACATGAGGATCACCGGCAGCACTTTTTTCTGGCGGAACACATCCAGCCCCATACTCAGCACCACATCTGCAATGACTGCGGCGACGCCCGCCTGCAGCCCCTTCATCACAGCGCTGACCGCCCGGCTGTCCCGAAACGCCTGGTAAAACAGGGAGATGACAGACAGGATGATAAGGGGTGGCAGCACCGTCCCCAAAATCGTGAGCATCGCACCGCCAATCCCGGCAAGGCGGTATCCAATCAAAATGGAGGCATTTACCGCGATAGCGCCGGGCGAGGACTGGGCGATGGCGGTTAAATCAAGCATCTCCTGTTCCTCAATCCAGTGGTACTGCTCGACGAATTTTTTGCGCATCAGCGGGATGATGACATAGCCCCCGCCAAAGGTAAAGGCGCTCAGGGTAAATGTGGACAAAAACAGCTTGGCGTAAAATCCCAGCTCTTTCTTTTCCCGTTTCATGAAAATTCCCTCTTTCTGTGCTGGCACGAACAGGTAGTTCGAACAGCAAAATCATAAGTATCCCGCAGCCGGGATTCAGTCAGACTGTTGTAAATTGATGCAAACATAACACAGAAAATAAAACTTCTTCATTGAGGGCTATTATACCACCATAAATAGAATAGGAAAAGAAACCAATATCAGAGAATCCTATCAGGTTTACCTTTATTATAAAATCGAATGGCGGCAAAGACCGATAAAACAACCGGGAGCGCAATGATCTCTTCCCCTTTTTGCGCTTTTCATGATTTCTCTCTTGACAAAATGGATAGCCTCGGATATAATAACGGTTGTAATTCTTGGGGCGTAGCTCAGCTGGGAGCCCCGTTGAAGCGGTTTCGCACCCTCATATCAAAAGTTAATAAATGCTCTTTCCCATATCTGGGGGTATAGCTCAGCTGGGAGCCCAGCACAAGTGTGTAACAACCCCCGCAAAAAAAGTTAATAAATGCACTTTCCCACATCTGGGGGTATGCTCAGCTGGGAGCCCAGCACAAGTGTGTAACAACCCCCGCAAAAAAAGTTAATAAATGCACTTTCCCACATCTGGGGGTATGCTCAGCTGGGAGCCCAGCACAAGTGTGTAACAACCCCCGCAAAAAAAGTTAATA
>UQSL01000026.1 GCA_900543705.1 uncultured Oscillospiraceae bacterium | reverse complement strand
TATCCTTTCCATGCCCGGAAAAATACAGCGAGAGCTTGTGAGCGGTATCCATGGAATCATTTCCGCCGATGTAGAAAAAGCAACCAATATCATACTCCTCAAAAACCTGCTCAATCTGGCTATATACTTCCTGCGCTTCAATTGAGCCGGGAACCGGCATTCGGTACCGGCAGGAGCCGAGAGCCATGGCTGGGGTACTCGAAAGCAAATCCAGGGAATGCTGATCCGGGAGCTGTTCACCCAAGTCGATGATACGGCGGGAGAGAAGGCCCTCCACCCCATTGAGTGCCCCATAGATACGGCCGAAACGACCGCTTTCTTTTCCGGCCTCTACAATACCGGCAAGTGAGGCATTAATGGCGGTAGTCGGCCCGCCGGATTGCGCAATGATAAGGTTTTTCTTTGCCATGATATCCTCCTCACATCCTCCCGGAGTCAAGTATTGGCTGTGAACTCCGGCGGATGGTTATGTATAATTAGGTACAAAGCCCGGTGTACACCGGGGAATATTTATAAAATTTCCGCTGCATCTGCAGGGAGTTTCTTGACATGACGGAAAAACTGAAAGCTTGCACCAGCCTCTCCTTCCTTGTAGTGGAATCCGAGGGCCTGTCCCACCTGTTTGGCAATGCTGTGGAACAGCAGGCACATCAACTCCGCCGCCTGCCAGCACTCCGCAGGATCTGCCGAGGAATAGGTGGCGAGATAGCCCTCCCAGTCCTCTTTTGGTACAAACCGGTAGAGATATTTTCCACTTTTGCCGACACAGCAGGCAAAATCTGTTGTCGTGCCTGCTTTCCAGGAGAGGACCTTGAGCAGCTGACTGCGTATGAAGGACATCATGTCCTGGGCGTAGGGAATTTCTTTTCTCCACAGGCCCTTGGCAACATTGTTCAGACACCACTCGTTGCAGGTATCCAGGAACTGTTTTTCTGTCGGCCGTCTGACAAAAAAATCCGCATCCGTGGAAGGCGGCATTTCAGGCAGGCAGTTATCCTTGTCGAGAAGGATGATGCACAGTCGGTCACGGAGGATATTCTTCTGGGAAAACTCCACCCTTTGTACGTGCAGGTCGAGCCGGTTGCCGTCCGCAAACTGCATCAGCCAGCCGTAACAGTTGTGCTTATCGGAGGGATAGCCTCCGCTGTCCTCCGGGTACTGCATGAACAGTCGCACCCCGAACCGGTCGATCCAGGCTGTATCCTGCTGAAAGGATTCTGTTTCGCGCACCACATAGACAATGTCAAAGTCCTGAAAGATGTCTTTGACGGCATTCGGATTGGTTCGCGAGCCGTTCATGTATACGGCGCGGATACGCTCATCTTCCCTGGCCGTGGAGAGAATCAGGTCCATCATTTCCTGTTCGTTTCTCACGCAATCCCTCCTTGTTGCTATTATGGGCCCAAAGCAGCCCGGTTTCTGTTTTCTGACGGTTTCTTGCAAAGAACTTGGAAGAATCCCAACGGCCCGGCCATTTAGACAAACGGACAGATTTGTTGATTTTTTTGACAAAACAGAGGATTTGTCCATGGAATCCCTGCCTCCGGCTGGATATACTATACGGTAGATTAAACGATAGCAAACCCCCGGGCGGCTCCATGAAATAAATAGAATAGTTGCATTGCAACTATTCTCGCATCAACGTAAAGCGCGAATGGGATAATCGGCCATCGCCGTATGGCGGGCCCAAAAAATAGTATACAACTATTATACCATGGAGGATTTGTATCCGGCAAGGCGTAAGGTACCAAAAGAAGAATCTGAAAACCAACATAAGTACCAAAGGAAAGCGCAGGTTTTCAGAGAGAACATAGAATTCCCTTGAATTTTTACATGAAAATAATTGTAAAATAAATAAAAAAATTATATAATAATTCATGTTTTATTGTCATTAAAAATTGCGGGAAAGAGGCGGAGCAGTTTGGCAGATATGAGAAGCAGTTTTTCTGTCATTCAGGGTGTTATTTTACTAACACAAGTGGGATTCGGTGTTGCAACCCCCCTTTTGCTGTGCATTTTTGGGGCAAACTACTTGACGGGGCGTTTTGCCATTGGTTCTTGGCTGATGATTGTGGCCATTTTATTCGGTGTTGCCGCAGGAATTTATAACGCCTATTTGATATTAAACCATGCATTCAAACAACTGCGGCGGGATAAGGAGGAATAGGCTTTCATGGAGATGATACGGGAGGATATGCGCTACCTCGCCTGCGGGTGTGCCGTGCTTGATACGGCGTTTGTACTTGCAGCGGCGTGCTTTGGATTGTTTTCCCTTTCCCTGTTGCTCTCGGTGTTCCTTTCGAGCCTGTTCTCCCTGCTTAATCTGGTGCTGCTGATTGTGCACCTCAAAAGTTCCCTGCTCAAATCCTCAAAAGGGGCAAGAGGGCGCGCAATGGGGAATTATCTGCTGCGCCTGAGTATTTTGGGCTTGCTTGTATACCTTGGATTGACCAGGGATTGGCTGAATGCATTTGGGATGATCCTTCCGCTGCTTTTTCCAAAAATCATTCTGTCGATCCGGCTGATGACGCAAAAGGGGGAAAACTGAATTTATGGAAATTACCATTGAAGGCCCGAAGATACTCTTTACCATACCGCTTTTTGGCGGCATCCCGGTGACGGAGACAGTTGTAAACATGTGGATTGTCATGGCCTTTATCGCGGCGCTGTGCAAATTCCTTACCTGGGGGATGAAAAAGGTACCAAAGGGCAGGCAAGTCCTTGCGGAGCTCTATGTCTCCTACGTGTACAAGATGGTGCGCGAAACCATGGGCAAGGGCAAGGAACATTTCGCCCCCTACATCGGCACTCTGTTTTTGTTCTCCCTTTGCTCATCTCTGAGCAGCCTGTTTACTTTGCGCCCACCGACTGGGGATTTGAACACCGTACTCGCCTGGTCGCTTGTAACCTTTGTGATGATCCAGTACACAGGTATTCGCTCTAAAGGTGTGGGCGGCTATCTCAAGGGATTTGCGGAGCCAGTCGTGGTCATGCTGCCAATGAATGTGTTAAGTGAAGTGGCAAACCCAATTTCCATGAGCTTCCGTCACTTCGGCAACATCGCTTCCGGCATTGTCATCTCGGCTCTTGTTTATGGGGCGCTGGGCGCGGCGTCCACGGCCATCTGCAACATTGGTATCCCATTTTTGCAGCTCGGCCTTCCGGCTGTGCTCTCAATCTATTTTGACTTGTTTACAAGCGTGTTGCAGGCATTTGTATTCTGTATGCTGACAATGGCGTTTGTAAGCAACGCGGAATAATCCTATTATTCAAAGAAAAACAGTTAGGAGGAACTAAAAGTTATGGAAAAGGCAATTGTTTTGGCAGCATCAGCAATCGGCGCGGGACTTGCGATGATCGCAGGTATCGGCCCTGGTATTGGTGAGGGCTACGCGGTCGGTAAGGCATGTGAGGCGATCGGCAGACAGCCGGAAGCACAGGGCAATGTCACAAGGACCATGTTTATCGGCTGTGCGATTGCAGAGTCCACCGGTATCTATGGCCTGGTTGTCGCTTTATTACTCATGTTTGCAAACCCGTTCATCGGTAAGCTCTAAATGATGGGAGCAGGCTCAAAAGGAAAGGAGGAGTATCATGCATATGCCGTTTGTGTCCATTGACGTGTGGACAATTCTGTTCACTCTTGGCAATACGCTGATTCTCTACCTAATTGTCAAAAAGCTCTTATTCAAGCCGGTGAAAAAAATGCTGGACGCCCGCACGCAGGAGGTAGAGGAAACTTACCACAAGGCGGAGCAGGCACAGGCCGAAGCGCAAGCCGCCAAGCAGGAGTATACCGGGCGCATCGCACAGGCAAAGGAAGAAGCGCAGGCTCTGCTGAACCAGGCTTCGAGAAAGGCCCAGGGCCGCTCGGAGGAAATCCTCGCCGAGGCAAAGCAGCAGGCATCCCATCTGATGCAGCGTACGCAAGAGGAGATTGAGCGTGAAAAACAGCGGGCGGTCAACGAGGCCAAGGATGAGATTTCCGGCATGGCCGTTTTGATGGCGCAGAAAATCGTGGAGCGGGAAGTGCAGCAATCCGACCATGAAAGCCTGATTGAAGAGTTTTTAAGTGGGGAAGGGGAAACGCCATGTCCGAAGCAGTAAAGTCGGTCTACGCGAAAGCCTTGCTTGAAGCCTCTCAGGAAGGGAAATGCGGTGGAGCAGTTCTCGAGGATTTGCTTGCGCTGTGCGAAATTTTGAGGCAAACCCCACAGCTACAGAAGTTTTTCTGTGTGCCGGTGATCGATAAACAAGACAAGCAAAGGATGGCGGACAGCCTGTTTCAGGGAAAAATTCATCCCTATACCCTGAATTTTCTGAAAACTTTAATTGAAGCGGAGCGTTTCTCCGAATTTGTAAACATCACGGAGGAATTCCAGGAGTTGTACAACCACGCCAATGGGATCGAGCGTGTCAAAGTGTTCACGGCGCGCCCGCTTTCCGTACAGCAGGAAGCAAGGCTGAAAGAAAAGGCAGAACGTATGACCGGCAGACGTGTCCAGATGGAAGTGAACGTGGATCCCGGTCTCATCGGAGGGCTTGTCGTGGATATCGGCGGGAAACGATTCGATAACAGCCTGAAGTCCCGCCTTGCGCAACTCGGGGACGCCGTTTCGCGGTCCGTGTTCCAAAAGAAAGGGGAGTAATGCCATGCAGCTGCGCCCGGATGAAATCAGCAGCATAATCAAAGAGCGAATTAAACAGTTTGAAAATAAAATCACGATGAGCGATACCGGCACCATAACCCAAATCGGCGACGGTATCGCACAGATTTACGGGCTTGAGGACTGTATGTCAAATGAACTTCTCGAGTTTGAAAACGGCGTGCAGGCGATGGCGCTCAACCTGGAGCAAGGCAGCGTCAGCGCCGTCATGCTTGGCTCGGATCAGGGTATCAAGGAAGGAGACACTGTGCGCCGGACCGGGCATGTCGTCCAGGTTCCGGTCGGAAACGCCCTGCTCGGCCGTGTGGTTAACTCCCTCGGCCAGCCGATCGACGGCAAGGGGCCGATCGATGCCGAAGGCTATCGGCCGATTGAATCGAATGCACCGGGCATCATTGAGCGCAAGAGCGTCGACCGGCCGTTGCAGACCGGTATCAAGGCTATCGACTCGATGATTCCGATTGGCCGCGGACAGCGTGAGCTTATCATCGGCGACCGCCAGACCGGTAAAACGGTTATCGCGACCGATACCATCATTAACCAGAAGGGGCAGGATGTCATCTGTATCTATGTCGCCATCGGGCAGAAAAACTCAACGGTGGCCCAGATTGTGGAGACGCTCGAGCATAGCGGGGCGATGGAATATACCATTGTCGTCGCGTCTACCGCGTCAGAGCTTGCCCCGCTGCAGTATATTGCCCCTTATGCGGGATGTGCAATGGGCGAGCATTTTATGTACCAGGGCAAAGATGTCCTGATTGTCTATGATGATTTGTCCAAGCACGCAGTGGCCTACCGTGCCCTTTCCCTGCTGATAAGGCGTCCGCCTGGCCGTGAGGCTTACCCGGGCGACGTGTTCTACCTACACTCGAGGCTGCTCGAGCGTGCGGCGAACCTGAGCGCGGAGCTCGGCGGGGGTTCTCTGACCGCTCTGCCGATTATCGAAACCCAAGCAGGCGACGTTTCCGCCTATATCCCGACCAATGTCATCTCCATCACAGACGGGCAGATATTTCTGGAGTCCGAGCTGTTCCATGCGGGCGTGCGCCCGGCGGTAAACCCGGGTATCTCCGTTTCCCGCGTCGGCGGCAACGCCCAAATCAAGGCGATGAAAAAGGTATCGGGTACGCTCAAGCTCGCGTACTCTCAGTACCGGGAGCTGCAGTCCTTCGCGCAGTTCGGCTCCGACCTTGACAAGGACACCAAGGAGCGTCTTGCCATGGGCGAACGCATTGTCGAAGTGCTCAAACAGGGGCGGAACTCCCCGGTGCGTGTCGAGCACCAGGTCATCATCATCTATGCGGTCACGCATGGATATTTAACCAAGGTAAACACCCAAGATATTCGGAAATACGAGAGGGAATTGTTTGATTACCTTGATGTCAACCACAGTGAAATCGGAAAGGATATTAAAACCACAAAGGATTTATCGAAAGAAAATGAGGAGCGGATAGATGCGGCCCTCACAGAGTTTACGGAGAAATTCCTCTCGCTGAACTAGGAAAGGAGGCGGATGGCGGCCTATGGCAAACGCTTCGATAAAGGACATCAAGCGCAGGATGAAAAGCGTGGAGAGCACGATGAAAATCACCAAGGCAATGGAACTTGTCGCCTCCTCCAAGCTGCGCCGCGCCAAAGAGCGAGCGGAGAAAAACCGTGCGTTTTTCACTACGCTCTATGAGACGATGGCGAACATTGCCACAGAAACCAGGGGCTTTGACTCGAAATATACCCGCTCCCGTCCGGTTAAAATGAGCTGTTATGTGGTCATTGCAGGAGAGCGCGGGCTCGCCGGAGGCTACAACGCGAATGTTTTAAAGCTTGCGGACAATCAGATGGAGGGAAAACGCGCGCACGTCATTGCGATCGGGAAAAAGGCGGCGGAACACTACCAGCGATCGAACCACCGGATGATCGGAAGCTATGTCGGCGTGTGCGAGGATATGACCCTGACCGAAACCTTTGAGATGGCAAGCGTCATCCTCGCGCTGTACCAAAAAGGGGAAATCGACGAGTTGTTTGTGGCGTACACAAACTTTGTCACGGCATTGTCCCAGGAACCTGCGGTCTTAAAAATCCTACCGATTGACTTTGGCGGAAAAGAGAAGACGGGCCCTGACCTTGTGCGGTACGACCCATCTCCCGAAGCGGTGTTCGACGAGATTGTACCGGAATTTTTGGCCGGGATGCTGTACGGCGCGGTCGTGGAATCCTTTGCGAGTGAGCAGGGAGCCCGCCGTACGGCGATGGAATCCGCTAGCGATAACGCCTCTGATCTGGTCGATCGTTTGAGCCTGATGTACAACCGGGCGCGCCAGTCCACTATTACACAGGAAATTACCGAGATTGTCGGAGGAGCTGAGGCCCTCAAATAGCAGGGGAGCAGAACAGGAGAGATGCAGATGAACCAGCAGAACACAGGCACGGTCGTCCAGATAATCGGGCCTGTCATTGATATTAAGTTTGAGGAAGGGCATCTGCCCAACCTTTTAAACGCCATCGAGATACACTACGAAGGGCGCAAAATCGTCTTGGAGGTCGCGCAGCATATCGGGGACGATGTGGTGCGCTGTATCGCGATGAGCTCCACCGACGGGCTCAAACGCGGCATCCCTGCGGTGGATACCGGAGCGCCGATTCAGGTGCCGGTCGGACGGGAAACGCTCGGGCGTATCTTCAACCTGCTCGGGGAGCCGGTGGACGAGATGCCTGCTCCCAAAACCGAGGAGGAGTGGCCGATTCACCGTCCTGCTCCGGCTTATGAGGAGCAGGAAGCAACCACCGAAATTCTGGAGACCGGAATCAAGGTCATCGACCTGATTGCTCCCTATGCCAAGGGCGGTAAAATCGGATTGTTCGGGGGTGCTGGCGTCGGCAAGACGGTCCTCATAATGGAGCTGATCAACAACATCGCCAAGCAGCACGGCGGCATCTCGGTGTTCACTGGCGTCGGCGAGCGCACTAGAGAGGGCAACGACCTCTACAACGAGATGAAGGAATCCGGCGTCCTCGACAAGACGGTACTCGTCTACGGGCAGATGAACGAGCCGCCGGGCGCAAGAATGCGCGTCGGCCTCTCCGGCCTTACCATGGCGGAGTATTTCCGCGACAAGGAAGGACAGGATGTGCTGCTTTTTATCGACAACATCTTCCGCTTTACCCAAGCGGGAAGCGAGGTATCCGCTCTGCTCGGGCGTATGCCGTCCGCAGTCGGCTACCAGCCGACGCTTGCAACGGAAATGGGTGCGTTGCAGGAACGCATTACCTCCACCAAGCGGGGTTCCATCACTTCCGTGCAGGCAGTCTATGTCCCGGCGGACGACCTGACTGACCCCGCTCCGGCAACCACCTTTGCGCACCTGGATGCGACGACGGTGCTCTCCCGCCAGATTTCCGCGCAGGGGATTTACCCGGCAGTCGACCCGCTCGAGTCAAACTCCCGTATCCTGGCCCCCGAGGTTGTCGGACAACAGCACTATGAGACTGCCCGCGCAGTGCAGTCGATTTTACAGCGTTACCAGGAGTTGCAGGATATCATCGCCATCCTCGGTATGGATGAGCTGTCTGATGAGGACAAGCTGGTTGTCGCACGTGCCAGAAAGGTACAGCGTTTCCTCTCCCAATCCTTTACCGTGGCGGAGCAGTTTACCGGCATGCCGGGCAAATATGTCCCGCTCAAGGAGACCATCCGCGGCTTTCAGGAAATAATCGAAGGCAAGCATGACGATATTCCGGAATCGGCGTTCCTCTTTGTCGGAACGATTGACGAGGCGGTGGAAAAAGCCAAAATGGGAGGCTGATAATCCATGTCCACATTCCATCTGAAAATTGTGACCCCGGACCGCCTTGTCTTTGACGGAGAAGTCGAACAGGTCACTGCCCGCACGACAACTGGCGACGTTGGAATCCTAGCCGGGCATGAACGGTACGTTGCGGCGCTCTCCATCGGGCGCCTCGCAGTCCGGCAGGAGGGAAAAGTCCGCTTTGCAGCAGTCGGTAACGGCTTTCTCAAGGTGAACAAGACGGAAACGACCATATTGGCCCTCTCCTGTGAGTGGGCGGATGAGATTGACATGGAACGCGCCAAACGCGCAAAAGAACGTGCCGAGGCCAAACTCCAAAATATGCAGTCCCAACATGACTTGGACCTTGCAGAAATCAAGCTCAAAAAAGCGCTCAACCGAATTCGGGTGGGTTCCATTCGGTAAGTCTATAAAACCGCTGTCAAATGGCTGACAGCGGTTTTTTGGTCTCTTTACACAAAAAGTGAAAAAAGAGTACGTATGCTTTTCTAATCTGGTGATAAGTATTCTGCTGAGAGGATACAGGCTCAAACACTCGCAAGGCAGGAGTGCTTGGGATTTCGTATTGGGGGAATGAGCTAAGACCTCAAGTGAAGAATTGTCGAGGCGGCTTCATCAGGTAATGGTGCAAAGGTATGCTACTATTATAATAGGATGTTGTATGGATGATAATTTATCAAATGCAGAAAAAAATCATGCAGAATAAAAGCGGTGCCACTCCTTTGGCACCGCTTTTTTCAGCGATTGGGAAGTTAGACAGGGTAATTACTCAGAGGCCTTTTCGCCTTTTTCCATTTCTTCCCGAAGTTTCTCCAAAGCTTTTTTCTCGATTCGGCTGACATAGGAGCGGGAGATGGCCAACTTTTTAGCAACCTCTCTTTGTGTCAGCGGATGCTGTGTCAAAAGACCGTAGCGCATTTGGATAATTTTTTTCTCTCTTGCTGTCAGACAGCGGTCTATTATCACCCGGACCTTTTCCGATTGGATTTTTAGGTCGACATCCTCCATGATGTTTGTTTCATCTGCAATCATATCCAACAAAGTCAAACTGTTGCCGTCTTTGTCCGTATCAATGGTATCCGAGATATAGACGTCGGACAGCGTTTTCTTTTGGGAACGGAAATACATCAAGATTTCATTTTCGATACACTTGGACGCATATGTAGCAAACCGAGCGCCTTTTTCACAGTCAAAGGTAGAAACAGCTTTGATGAGCCCGATGGTGCCGATCGAAATTAAATCCTCCTGATCTTTATAATTGGAATAGTACTTTTTTATAATGTGGGCGACGAGCCGCAGATTGTGCTCAATCAGAATATCCGCAGCTTTCGTATCTCCGTGTTTGACGCGCAGCAGGTACTCCTGTTCTTCCCTGGAGCTTAACGGTTTGGGAAAGGAACCTGTCTGCGTTACATGCAGGGCGTAAAACAGGAAATTTTGAAACAGGTTTGTAAAAAAGTCCAAAAACATCAAAACCACCTCCTTTCATCCTATTCAAAATTTTGTAAAGCGTGCATGTACCAGCGAAAGTCCGCTTGGGTTCTACGAAATACAGAGTTTTGTGGCAATCCGATTTATTATTTGAAAGCTAAAAATGTGTTTACTGCCGCTTTCTGATGCAAAATTTTAATAGTTGATAAAAATTCCCAAAAAAATTACAAAAATATGACTTTTGTGACTGGCATGTGACCTCTCAGTGATATGATATACCCATAGTAACGAGAAAACGTGCTCGGTTGCCTAAACAGTTTCGCCCATCTGTCGCGGGAATCCGTAGATAAATTAAGGAGAGTGTTAGAATGAAAAAATTGAAGAAAGCATGTCTCCGTGCTCTTTCTTTTATTTTAGCGGTCACCATGATAGCGGTTTATTCGCCAGAAAATTCGATTGCAGCGGATGCAAACCTGATGGGTGCGGCAGGGAATCAGCCCCAGCCCTCTGACTCCGGCAACGGAGATTTCTTCGTTTCGGGAAGAGATGACGGGCTGCTGAGAAAAACAGCGACTCCCGTTGCAGGTAAGGATGGCTACTATGACATCACTCTTGAAATGCAGCCGAAAAAGAGCACGACGGACACCACTTACAAAACGACCGATATCGTTCTGGTCATTGACAAGTCCAACAGTATGAGCAACACATATGGCATCATGCAGGACGTTAAGGACGAAGCAAAGAATTTGGTTACAAGTGTTTTGGGCGGCAATGAGCAGTATGTCCAGGTTGCAGTAGTCGGTTTTAGCGGTCCTAGCACAGCAAATGCAAATTGCAGTATGAAGAATTCTGTAGTTTATCAGGATTTCCAAAACAGCACTACCGTGGTCAATAACTATATCCAGTCCAACATCAATGCAGGAGGCGGTACCAATACCGAGGCTGGTTTTCAAAAGGCCTATGAGCTTTTGGAGAATTCTAGCGCACAGCAAAAATTTGTAGTCTTTTTATCCGATGGCAATCCGACATACCGTTTGACCTATATCAAGGGTGATGGAATTAACGGATATGGAACAGGTAGCAAAGATAGCAAAGGTTACAACAAAGACTGTGCAATTGCCTGGGCGGAGGCACTCAAAGCGCCTGTCGGTAACAGTGTAACCAGAACCGTTGGCGGCGCTACAGTGTTCTCGGGAAAAGCGGGCCTTGGTGCAAAGGTTTTTGCAATCGGCTATGACGGGCTGGATACTTCTAATTACGCTTCTGAAGCGGATACCGATGGCCCGTATTACTATGAAGTTTCAAAAGGTGGAGATTTTACTCCGATCTTTAACAACATCACCAGCAGAATTAAAAAGACGACCGAGCAGCATTTTAATGCGAATGACGTCGTTCTCTCCGATATCGTCAACGAGGACTTTGAAATTGTCTCCGGAGCGGAGGAAATCAAGGTTTATAAAGACAATCAGGAAATTACCGCACAGGCTTCTATCAACGGAAACACAGTGAGTGTTCCATTTGGAGATATTACCTCGGATTTTGAAAACCACACGTATAAAGCGGTTTTCCGAGTGAAACTCAAAGACAACGTCTATGTGGATGCAGGTACCTACACCCTGCCGACCAATGATGAGGCAAAGGTAAGCTACAATCAGCAGGACGACAGCAAAGATCAGTTTTTTGAAGTCCCCTATGTCACGGTGCAGATTGACAAGAGCATCTATGGTTCTTCCAAGGATGCAAAGATTACCAGCTGGGACGATCGCACCTATGATATCACCCTCCAGGCTTGGTCCAACAAGGTAGCAGCGGGAGATACGATTGAAAAGACAGCTTTCCGCCAGATTGGAACCGTTACTCCGGATACATCGACGGCAGGTAAATCCTACCTGGTGTATACCGGAACCGGAGACAACAACCCGCCGAGCGAGAATCCGGACGACTACATGACTGCAACGGTAAATCAAATTCCTCATGAAACCGTGGAAGGGATTGAGTGGTACTACTACACGTACGAATGGAACGGCGGGGGGTTTAGTAAGACCGAGCATCCCTATACCGGAGATATCTACACCAGAAGCTGGGAAGGATTGGACGGTTACCGTTACAGTTACGTAGGCAATACCTCAACTTACAACCCAGCCGGTCAGAGTTATTATACGGGTGACTATCACGAACTGTACTACAGAAACAAAGTATCTACCACTTACACTTACGAGTGGAGCGATACCGGTTCAGAAAATATTCGTGCCATTTATGAGAAATACACCTACGAGGAAACCATTGGAGCAGGAACCATTATTCCAATTACGGGCGCGAACATCACAGATGTGGTGGAAGATGAGTTTGAAGTTGTCGGCGTCTATCAGGCTGACGGTACAGTGGATACAGAGGCTGTCCTTTCCGGCAACAAAGTCACTTGGACAAACCAGACACTGACCGGCAATGAAGCAAATCCTGGCTGGAAGAGAATCATCAAAGTCCGTGCAAAGGATGATTATATTGGCGGCAACAATGTAGCAACCAACGTCGAAGAAGAGTCCGGCATCCAGATTGGCAAGAGCCCGTTCCACGCATTTGATTCGCAACCTTTCGTCAATGTCAAAGTTATCCTGGAGGTTGGCAATGCGGAGAATACCATTTTCCTTGGTGAGTCTGTTCCCTATGATGACCAGACCAAGGAGCAGATGAAAGAGGATTTGCTGCAGGGCGTCAACTACGTCTGGGATACCAACCCGAGTACCCATCAGACACCGGCGGCCACTGGTGATGTCGATTACAACCTCACTGCAAGTTACGCAGCAGGTACCCCGACAGAGACTTCCACCGCAAACTCCGATGGCTATGTTAACGGAACTGAGGAAAACGGTTATCAGGTAACAGCGACAGGAACCTATACAGTGCACGTTAAAGCCGGCCAAATGACCGTGAGCAAAATCGTCAAGGATACAACAAACATGGATCCGAATCAGACCTTCCTGTTCCATGTCAAAAGTGATACGGGCGTTAGCTTCGACGTCGTGCTCCGCGCGAACGAGAGCAAGACCATCACGAACCTGAAAACAGGTACCTACACCGTGGCAGAAGATGACAACTGGTCTTGGAGATATCAGGCGGACAGCACGGCTTATACAAACGGCCAGAAACTTGATAAGGATCATCCGGAACTGACAGCCTCCATCACAAATAAGAAAGAGACCGATCAGTGGTTCGGAGCATATGAGAGCGTTACGAACTATTTTGACAAACAGTAAAAGGAGGAAATAGAGCATGAAACAGGCAAAGAAAAAACGGCTGATTCTGATTTCCTCCGTCATTGCGATGGCGGTGATGCTCGCCGTGGGAAGCACGGCGGCATTCCTGGCGCACCAGTCGCAGGATATGACGAACCGCTTTACTCCGGGTACTGTGTCCATCGACACGGAGGAAAACAGCAGCGATACCCCGGAAAGCTCCAATGTGGTTTCAGAGTTTCCCGATTCCGGTGCGAAAAAAGAAGTTCAGATTAAAAACACCGGGAACATTGATGCTTATGTCCGTGTGAAATTGGTTCCGAGCTGGAAGTATACCGATACCGAAAGCATGGCTCATGCGAATGCAGAAAGTTTTCCGCTGTCCATGAGTGAACCGGTTGAAAACATCATCGATTGCGGTGGCGTCAGACTGGTGCTCACAGATGACTGGAATTCCGACTGGATTTACAAGGACGGCACCTTTTATTACAAAGCACCGGTAAAACCAGGAGCTATGACTACCCTGCTTCTCAAAGAAGTTCAGATGGAAGAGGAAAGCAAGTTTGACGACCTGCAGGTGGACGTTATCTCTGAGGCAATTCAGAAGACAGACGGCGCTCAGCAAACCGCACTGACTCAGGCTTGGGGGTCCGGCTTCAAATTCGACGCCCAGGGCAACATCGTCTCGATTGACTAAACAGAAGCTTGGAGGAAACTGTGATTAAAAAAATCTGTAGTGGACTTTCCACGCTGCTGCTGATTGTCATGATTGCTATTGCAGGAGCGCTGCTTCTCCCTTATGTATTCGGTTACCAGCCGTTGGCAGTTATAAGTCCGAGTATGGAACCGGATTATCATGTGGGAAGTATCGTCTATGTGAAAAAGGTGGAACCCGAAGAGTTGAAAGTCGGGGATGCAATTACCTTTAAGCTTTCGGATGGAAGCTATGCTACGCACTATGTGATCTCTCTGGATATGGACAAACGGGAATATGTCACACAGGGAAAGGCAAACAACACAGATGACGGTGCGAGAAGTTTTGATACCTTGGTTGGACGGGCATCCAAATTCAGTATACCGCTCTTAGGGTATATTTCTTTGAACATTAAAACGCCAATGGGAATCGTAGCAGCAATCGGGGTCATCCTGGTCATCCTGCTTTTGAATTTCATTCCAGACTTGTTTGAAAAAGACAAGGGGAAAACAACCGTATCCGATGGACCGGATGGTCCATAAAGAGTAAATAAAACCCTATGAATTATTGGAGGTACAAACTATGAAAAACAAAAAGAAAATCGTCACCGCAATTGCATCCCTCGCGCTTGTTGGGGCCATCTCGATTGGGGCAACCCTTGCATACCTGAGCGCACAGACCCAGACCATGAAGAACACCTTTACCGCACCGGGCACCAACCTTTCCATCGAGCTCCGCGAGCCTGCATGGGACGGCTACAACTTCGGGGAAGGAACCAATCCGGACGGCACTACTGCAAACCCGGATTACAAAGGCAGCGAAACACTTGGTATCACAGAAGCGGCAACCTTTGCACCGGGCAGCGAAGTAGCGAAAAACCCGATGGTAAAGAACACTTCCACTCAGGATGTTTGGATTGCAGTTGTTGTTGACAAAACAGACCTTCCTGACTATGTAGACATTGCATGGAACGACGCCAATTGGACCATCGTTGACAAAGATGCAGACAAAGTCATCGCTTACTACAATACTACGAAAGCAGCCAATGAAGCAACCGAGGCAGTCTTCACTCAGGTAAGCATTGCAAACACGGTTTCCTCTATTACTGCAAGCAGCTTTGATATTAGTGTAAAAGCTTATGCTATCCAGGCAGCAAACGTGAATGATCTTACAGCAGCACAGGCAGCATTTGCACAGCAGTTCCCAAACGTATTTTAATCAATTATGATTGAATCGGCACCTGGTTTCAGGTATACGGGAACCAGGTAAATCTCCCGAGGAGGGTCAACCATGAACAAGAAAAAGATTACAGTGGCTGTGTCTTCTGTACTGCTGGCGGCACTGATATGCGTGGGAGCAACCCTTGCATGGCTGTCGAGTGAAGCCAGAACGAGAAATGTAGTCACAATCGGAGAAGTCAAGATCGAGTTGACCGAACCGGGATTTGACAAACTCACGAATGGTACGAAGCACATTTCCGATGTGGTACCCGGTCAGCTGATTACAAAGGATCCAACCGTAACAAATACCGGAAGTCATCCGGCTTATGTTCGTGCAAGTATTGTCATCGGTGGCAGCTACTTTGAGGACATGAGCGAAGAAGATAAGGCAAAATACCAATCTGAGCTGGAAAGCGGCCTTCATGTTCTGGACGGATGGGTTAAGAGTCCGGTCGACGGTAAGTATTATTACCAGACCGCTCTTGCAGCAGCAGGGGAGGATGGTTCCTCTTCCATGATTTTCGACCAGGTGACCATTCCTCCTACTTGGGGAAACGAAATGATCGGTAAGGATATCACGATTGATCTTAAGGCGGAGGCAATCCAGTCTGAATATTTCACACCTGTCTATGCAGATGACGGAACCACAATTGACTCGTTCGGCAATGTCAATGTGGAGACAGGGGTTCCCGCTGAATAAGACTCCGGGGGTTGCACAGTCCCAAGTCGGCCCTGTGAACATGCCGGCAGCGGCAAAAACCTTGTAAACGAAATTTGTAAAACATGATTTGCAGGCTTTTGCCGCCATGTTTAGAAAAAGGATATGATGCAATGAAAAAGAATAGATTCCGTAAAATTGCAGCCATCTCTTTGACTGTCGCGCTGCTCCTGGGCTTCAGTGTTATGGGCGTATTTGCAGCAGATAGTTCTGAAGAGGCGAAACCGGATCGTACGGTTACATATTCCGGCGGTATTGAAAGCTTGGCAAAGCTTACAATATCCCAAGATGATTTCTTTGCAAACAGCAAGGATATCATGCCGGGAGAGCCGGGCAGAACCCAGACTCTCCGCATTGAAAACAAGGGCTCTGATCGAGTTCTCGTATGGCTCAAGTCAGAGGCAGTTGAGAATCTAACCGGCAAACAGATCGAATTGCTTGACACTCTGAAAATGAAGATTACCGCACATACAGAGGATGGAGCACAGACTCTAGTATTTGATGGACCAGCAGCAGGCACCTTAGTGGAAAACGGTAAGGGAAACCTGACGGCTGGAAATCGAGGAGTTGCCCTTGGATGGCTTGACACAAGACATTATGCAACCTTGGAGGTTACCATTTCAGCACCGACATCGATTGGAAACGATTTTCAGGCCATGAATAGCATGGTTGACTGGGTTTTTGTAGTGGAAGGGATATCGAACAGCTCCAGTACATCATCCTCTGAATCGGGACATCCGGAAGATCCAAATGATGATTTGATCGACATCACTGATGAAGAGATTCCTTTTACAGGAGACGCCACCTTTATTCTTCCAGTTGTATTGGGATTAATCCTCTCCGGAGGAGTAATTGTGGGACTGCTGGTATATAAAAGGAAAAAGGCATAACCACAAAAGATGATGATATGAGAAAGCCCCCATCCAATGGATGGGGGCTTTTTGATAGTATTATAAAATCAATAAGTGATAATAGGCTCTAAACATGAATGTAAAAATAAATCCAAAGAAGAACGGATTCTATCCAAAAGAGCAGATTCTCCAGCAGAAGGTAGGGTATTGGAAGGCTCTTTTAAAGCAAGTCGTGCTGCTGTCAAAGAGACGCCAAAGAAATGGGAGATTTGTTTGGCGGAAGGTTTCCAACCGGCCTGGCAAAAGTACGAGAAACAGACACGGGGGATTAAAAGTTCAGAGGCGAAACAATTGGCCGAGCGTTCACTTTGGTCACTGTCATCACCGTGAGTAAGCAGGATGTGTCCCAATTCGTGTGCAAGTGTAAAGCGCCTGCGAGCAGGGGAAGTATCCCATTCATTGTAGAGAATCAGATAAAAGGAACGATCCTCAGAAAAAATAGTGCACCCGTCCTGAATTATCTGGTCACAGCAAAAAGAGGAAATCGGCAGCCCGACAGTATGGCAATATCCCTGTACAGAATCATAGAAGATAGAAATCCCGGTTTGCAGGGTATGCGGTTCAATGGGAAAGGTTAGGTGCTCCTGTGCGAGCAACAGGTTTATGGCTGTCTTTCTGCACAAATCTATCTGTTTCGAGGCAATCACCTATCATCCTCCTTGGCGTGCTTTTTTGCCCGCAGGTAGACATCGATGGAATTTTCAAAAACCTTCAAAATGGCATCCCGATCCGGCTGCGGAATCTCATTTGCACGCCGGGCCAGCAGCAAAAGCTTACGTTCAGTAGGAGTTTGAGCAGAATCCACTGCCTCTTCATCCCAGCCGAGGAGCTGCTCTGGAGTAGTATCCAAGGCATCCGCCAGCTTTTTAACTTTATCGTGCCCGATGGTTTTGATTTCTCCGCGCTCATAACGCAGGATAGTGGTAGCACTGACACCGGCCTTTTTTGCCAATTGCTCCAGGGTATATCCTAACATTTTCCTGCGTGCACGTATATTTTCTTTTACACCCATCATTATCCCTCCTTATTTGCTCTTATGATACCATGATGTACCGAATTCATGGCGCCATAGTCCATTGCCGTAACCGTAAACAGACCGGGAAGATAAGGCATTGTACTATTTCATTGTTATTATCCCATGTACGCGAAGCGTGAATGGAACCAATAGTCGTCACCGTAGGTGCGTCATAAGTATATCATAAGTATTCTAGCAATTCTATCGTTATTATACCATTTTTATTTCTTTAGGCAACTTAAGATTGCTTATGGGAAACATCAGAAGAATAGATAGCATTATTCTTAAGTGGTGGGTGCGAATATTTACAATAACACTTGTCTCCAGCGCAGACAAAAAATTCGCGTCTTAATCAAAGATCAAAGCGCGAATTGTGTATAGGTACTGCCTGCTGATGGATGTTTATAACTACCGTTCCTTTCCGGTTCCACGGCTGAGTTATTTCTGTTATTTACGATGCACCATCGCCATAAATATCTCCATTATCCATAAGAGAAGATTAAAAGCATAATCTATTTGATTACAATCTCGCCCCATGCTTATAGAACAGGGGTCAATTTGGACTGTCTCATTTTTGAGTTCCAAATTTCGACCTCTGTTCGGTTCGGATGATTCAGATATAATATTGCGCCTGTGCTTGCCATAGGGAATGATAAACTCCATTCTCATCAGATAACAGTTCATTATGGGATCCTTGCTGGACAAGCTGTCCATCTGAAAAAACCAAGATAGAATCACAGAACAGGCATGACGATAAACGATGTGAGACAAAAACAGCCGTTTTGTCCTCAACAATTTCATTTAACCTTCCATATATTTCTGACTCAGCGACTGGATCCAGGGCAGCAGTTGGCTCATCCAATATAACGAAGGGAGCATCTCTATACAGGGCCCTTGAAATGGCAATTTTTTGAGCTTCTCCTCCGGAGATTTCAACACCATCGTTGTCGAAATCTTTATAGAGCGGAGTTTCCAAATATTTGTCCATTTTCGAAAGCCTTTCAGTAAACCCAGCTTTTTTTAATGACATTAGAACCTTTTCATCATGGTAATCTAAGGAAGCTGCCACATTTTGTCCTAATGGAAATGCTAATAACTTATAATCCTGAAATACTACACTAAATAACGATATATATTTATCATATTCAATAGAACGTATATCAACGCCATTCAGGAGAATTCTGCCCTCGGTAGGATCATAGAAGCGACATAACAGCTTGATGATGGTAGTTTTTCCGCTGCCATTCACGCCGACTAATGCCGTTCTTTTTTTGGTACTAAGAGTAAAGGATATATTTTTAAGAACATCTTTCTGTGTCCCGGGATAACGGAAAGAAACATTGCAAAAAGCGATTTCATATTCCTCTTTTTTCCCCTTACTTATCGGCTGATGTCCCGCTGGAAGGCTAGGAGAAAGTTCCATATAATCAAAATAATCCCTTAATGCTTCCTTGTTATTGCGCAGAGAAGTTAGATGCGTCATAGTGTCAGTCATGCCGGTGATAAACTGATTTATACTATTAATATATAGTAAAATATTTCCTACCGAAAATAATCCCGCAAGTGCCCGAAGACCAACAAAAAGATAGACAGCAGCCAAGACAACTACAGAAGCTATCATTCCCAGACCAGAGTAACGGATTTGGTTCCAAGTTAACTGATCAAAAGTACGGTTTGCCTCCCCCAAAAGAGCATTGGATTCTTCATCAATTAATCCCTTTTGATTATAAAGACGGATATCTTTTCCAGCATGATAGGAAGAAATGTAATTATTAAGATAATACGAAAAAACGCGATTAAAAAAAAGAAATCCATCCATAATAGCATACATTTTTTTTGTAACAGCGGAACTGGTATACATGCTTATAAATATGCATAAAAAAATGAAAAGAATAAGTACTATGGAGCCTGCAGGTGAGCAGACAAATTGAAAAAGGAAATTCCCATCAATCTGACCAAAAGTAAAAAAAAGACTGACTGTTATGGAAAACGATACGATAATCGTAATAAGGCTACTGACGATTCCCGGGAATGCCTCTAATAACTTCCAAATTCCTCCTGCATTTAAATTACGTACATCCTGTATACGCTGTTTCTTTTGAAATATCTCTGGGTTTTCTAAATCAGCGAAATCCAAGTCGAAGGCTTTTTGTGCCAGATGTCGATCATATAAAAGAGAGAACTCAGCCCGACGTTGGTTTACAACAGCGGTTAACAATGTAGTAATAAAGGAACAGGCGGCATTTAAGGTAACAGTAACTAGAGCATAATAAATCAGTATTTGTATAGGCTCTCGGGCTACAATGGTATTGAGAATGATGGCAGACATATAAATATTCACAAAAGGGAAAATAGATTTTGTAATAGATTGTGCGATCACTACCCACATTAGCCCAGGACGTATATGATGGATCTCTCGTATTCCTTTGTAGATCCACTTTAATTGTTGCACATTTCTCCCTCCTTGTAATACTGGCTTTGTACTTGAAACAGATTGGCATACTTCCCGCCATATCGCATGAGCTCATCGTGGGTTCCCTCTTCCACAATACAGCCATTTTCCATATATAAAATACGGTCACAAAATCGAGTACTCGATAGACGATGGGAAATAAAGATGGATGTTCGGCCAGCTGTAAGTTTATTGTACAATTGATACATTCTCTCTTCCGCTAACGGATCAAGCGCAGCGGTAGGTTCATCGAGCACGATAATTGGTCCATCCTTATATAGTGCTCGTGCCAATGCCAATTTTTGCTGTTCGCCTCCGGAAAATTCAATGGCATCCTCCACCAAACTTTTCATAAGTAGAGTGTTTTCTTTGTTTGGCAGTTCTTGTACTTTTTTTTGTAAACCAGATAATTTAATAACATTGTTTAGCTTGTCTCGGTCAATCTTATCCTCTTCACATAGTGCAATATTTTTTGCGATGGACACGGGCAAAAGAATAATATCCTGAAACACCACTGAAAACAACGTAAAATAATCATCCCGATTATAGGCATCAAGAGAGACGCCAGCCACTTCAATTGAACCGGAGGTTGGACGGTATAAACCACACAAAAGCTTAATCAAGGTAGTCTTACCTGCTCCATTCAGACCGACAATAGCAATTTTTTCTCCCTTGCCAATATAGAAGTCAATATCCTTGAGAACCAAATTTTCATTGTTGTTATAAGAAAACCGAACATGCTTAAATGCTATATCACAGGTTCCGGAAGGCAACGAATGGCCCTTTCCTCGGTTGAAACTATCCGACATATCCAAAAATTCTCGCAGATCGCATATACTTAAACTTGTAGCATGCAAGGTTCCTATAGCCGACATCATGCTAAAAAGCCAACCAGAATATTGGGAGATAATTCCGAAATAAAACACAAAGTCACCGGCTGATAGCACACCGTTAATTATTTTGGTTATTAAAAAGAGATAGGCAACGCCATCTCTTAAAAAAGTAAGCGCTATATTTAAAAAGCCGGATAGAAAATTTCTGGTTTCCTGGCGGCGGTACCACTGCTTTCTATGCTTAAAAAACAGACAAAACAAATCATGAAACCAGCCTTGCATACGATAAATTTTAACATCTTTTCCGATCGTATAGTCACCGGACTTATTAATAATGTATTGCAGTTTCCTATCCAACGGTACCCAGTTATCTTTATTGCGATGAGACCAAGTATTGTTGAGCCGTTGGATAACATAGGATACGAAGGATAGAATCAACAAATAGATTAAAATCCATGGGCTCAGTGTATAAAGAAGGGCAGAGTAGGTTATCAGGCCTACAAGACTGGAGGTTATGGATGTTAACTGATTGAATATCTGCTGAATCCCGGTATTGGGTGTATTAATAGCATTAAGAGCCTTTTGCTGCATGAGTTGCCCTTGCGGACTCTCAATATTGGCATAATCGGCATCCATGGCCTTTTGACTGGTAAGGTGAATATAGGCAAATCGGTTGCTGAATGAACGCCACTCTATTTTTGCGCTCGCGTAAGTATCCAAAAGACGAAACAAAAGGATTCCCGCAATTATTGCCGTAATATAAAGTAACAAGCTTGCGGGCTTTGCTTTTTGTTCGACCAAATCGACCACGATTTTCGATAAATATGTAGTCAAAAGAGGCAGGGCTACCAATGACGGCGTCTTTATAGCCAAAGACAACAACAATCCTTTATCAATCTGCCAAGATTTTTTTAAGATAAACCATAGATTGTCTCCAGTAGAATAAGATTTATTTTTTTTCTTAACCAATATTTTCATCCTTTTTTGGTAGATATAGAGAAGTGGGCAATAATTCTCTCAAAAGAACCCTTTCCAGATTTATGTGGCTTTAAGTGATCGTGTAACCTGGGGGGCCATCCAAAGTAACAGGATAGGTGTATACATGACAATCCAAAAGTCGTTGAAACGTATCTGTATCTAGCAAATAGCCATTCGTGATAATCGATGCTTGATAGGGTTTTCCATTTCTTTGACAAGTATTATAATACTTTCTGACAGACTATATATTAGATCCTTTTGTACCAAGGGTCCCCCCAAACCATTCAACATGAACTCCTTATTTAGAAAAATTCCTACAAAATGCGAACAACCTAACTCCAAGACGGAAGACTAAAATGATGAGTTTTTAAAGAGAATCTATTGGACTACACTAACCTTGATTATAAAACTTTAAATCATTACGTGTTATTCGTTTCTTTTATTTCTTTATAAATTGATTAGAAAAATATTACATAACTATTATCTATTAACAGTATATCTTAATTTTTTATATTTTCAATAGTTTTCTCTGCGTCTTTAACACGACAGCACTGTGCCTGGCAGGGAAAGTCGACGCAGTTTTCACAGCGATACCAGGAGCTGGAAACCAGTTGCCCATCTTTCCATTCACTGCACTCCCGGCGCAGCGGCAGCCGGCGGCCCTGGGTACAGGTAAAGCAATCCTCATCCGGGTCATATGTCATATTCTCAGCCCGGCCAATCTGCTTTTTAAACTTTTTGCTTTTCTTCTGATCATGGTTTCTGGTTTAATGAAGATGGTATTCAGGTACAGATAGTTGTCCAGACTCTCATACCCGGCGTCGGCTGTGACTTCCCCATACCGGGCCTGGTAAAATCGTCATCCGCCGGAGAGCATGGGACGCAGTGTTTTTACGTCGTTGCGGTCAGAGAATACTTCAATTCCTGTAATATACTCGCTGTTTACACCGATCTGCACATTGTACCCCGGCTTGAGCTGCCCGATGCGCATATAACGGATCAAGGCGCTGCGGCTGGAGCTGAAAAAGCTGCACGATAATCAGACGGATGTGGACACCTTCTTGGAAACGGTGCGCCGCTACTCCGACGCTACCACCATATGGCGCATGGTGGCGGAGCTGATCGACCACATCGACGTGTATCACGCTGAATAGCAGGACGGCGCTACCACCCAGCGCGTGGTCATCCACTATAACTGCATCGGCGCTTTCGAGGTGCCGGATCGCCGGAAAATCCCCGAGCGGGACGTCCTGCTGGAAACGAGAAAAGGCGTAGCATTAAGCTACGCCCCCGCACAGATCGCCATATTAAATTGGAAATAAAAAATGCGGAGTATCATCAAAAGAACTTTTCAGATCCTTTAATGATACT
>UQSL01000025.1 GCA_900543705.1 uncultured Oscillospiraceae bacterium | reverse complement strand
TGAAGATCCGTTCAAGAACCTGGAGAAGGATGACGATTCGCCGGAAGTTTCCACAAACCAGTTTAAAGGCACAGGCAGGTTTAATATACCGGTCATTCCCAAAGCTGCATTCTCAGATGACGAATTGAAAAAAGTAAATTTGATTGGTTTTGACAAAGCAAAAAACGATGATAAGAATTTTGACCGAATCGTCCACTTTTTTCTGTACGACTTAAATTTGAGAAAATTTGGGACAGGCCGGATGATTATGTAGAGAAGCTGAAAGAATATAAAGGGGTGTTGTCGCCGGATTTCAGTATGTACCTTGAAATGAATCGGACGTTACAACTGTATAATACCTTTCGCAATCGCTGGTGCGGAGCATATTTGGCAAGCAAGGAGATCAAAGTGATTCCCACTGTGAATTGGGGAAATGAAGACACCTTTGAATTTTGCTTTGAGGGAATTCCGAAAGGAAGCATGGTTGCGGTTTCCACCTACATGGTGCAAGAGCATAACAATCATTCCGACCAGAAGGAATTCTTTCTAAAGGGCTATCGCGAAATGCTCGAACGGATTGAGCCCGCCCAAATCATCTGTTACAGCAAACCGTTTCCGGAAATGCAGGGAGATATCCTTTATGTGGACTATGAGCGGAGCAGTTGGAAATACCAAAATAAAAGCCATGAGAACTTGTTCAAGAATGAATCGGGTGATATCATTGTATATAAGACAACGGTACAGCCCGATTGTATTTTCAGCGCGGTATCCAAGGGATCCAAGGTCCCATCAATTATCCGGATGGCGCACCGGAGTTTAAATATTATCAGGGAGATGAACACGAAATGAGTAAATTTACAGTGATAAGCGAGGTCAGTTCTTTTGAAGACAATCGTTTTAAAACAATCAGCGAATTTAAATGGTGTGTGAATAACGGTGGAGAAGTAGAATTTGAGTGGAAAGGAAACCAGTATACGATTTGTCACCCTGAGGGTCGAATTAATATCGGAGCAGGCTGTTATGAAAAGGATGGGAAATATTATAATATGAATACCAACGAAGAATACGCTCCGGAGGATGAAATGTGGGGCGACACCGCAGATGATATTCTGGAATTCAATGTAGCCGGCGACCGACTCCGAGATGTGATTACCCAGGTGAAAGTGTGGTCAAGATCGATTTGATTTTTGTCCATAAGTCTGAACACCCACAAGTCTCCTGATGTTATGCCAGTCATTTCGGTCAACCAGAGGCCAAGTCCGCATATAAAAAGCAAGGCTTTCAGACGCATTTAGTGCTGAAAACCTTGCTCTTTTTGTTTGACTTTAGGAACATCAAAGGGGAAATCTACCGTTCTTTAAAGTACAGATTTGCCTTGCTGTCAAGCTGGGAAACAAATTCCTCCAGCGTCAGTTTGTCGTCCAGATAATCGCTCCAGAGCGGATAAAAGATTTCTGAGTGGAACGCAATGTCGATATTACAAGTGGAGGTGATGGCCTCACTGAGACTGCAATACTGCCGGACGATCTCCTGTTCCTGCTGTGACAGGGCCATCGTCTGATCGATGCGGGTCTGGAACGCGGCTTTGTGGATGGAGTTAACACCGTTGGAAATGATGGTGGTATCGGACTGGGTCTGTTCGCTGATGAGCCATTCGACAAATTTAAACGCCCGTTCCCCGTTTGGGGAATTGGAATTGATGGCGACGGAGCCATTGTTCAGATAGGCCATCTCGCTGCCATCGAGGGTCGTCTCGGGAATCAGGAGGTATTTGTCATCCGGCAATGGGTTTTCTGCCATGTATGCCAGGATACCCTGTAACCCACCCAGAGTTAATCCATAGGTGAATACACAATCCGAACTGCCCTGTCCTCCGGAGGCTGAGCGCAGCAGCTTCTGCTGCTCTGCCATTGTCTTGAATTCCTCTGAGGAAAACGCCGTGGTTTTCTTGTTGTAATCGACAAACTTTGAAACCAGAAATTCGATACCAGGAGGCATGTTGAACAGGGTCATCCCCTGTGCGGAAATGGCGTCGAGGTAGGGCAGGAGGTTGGAGCAGTCCATATTGTTAATGGAGATATCGGATGGAATCCCAAATTGCCGCAATTTGGATTCCGTGGTCAGGAAAAAGCCGGTATAATACCAGCAGGGGATATACATCCGCCTGCCTTCATAAACGCCAGCGTTTATGATATTCTGGTTGTAATTCTCCAGGGAAATGCCGTTTTTTTCAAAGTAGTAGTCCAAGTCCTGGAACAAGCCCTTGTCCATGATGGGATAGAGCTGTCCAAGGGCTATTGGTGAAAAGAAAAAGAGATCCGGGCCTTTTCCGGAAATCAATTCTGTGGTAATGGCGGCGCCCTCATCCCCTGCATAGGGGATGATTTCCAACTGGTCGGTTGGTTCTGCGCGGCGGTTATATGCTTCTACAATCTGTTCTATAATGTTGGCGCTTCCTTCGCTTCCGCAGTAGAGGGTCAGGGGCTCGCCGTTGTCCTTTGTGGATTTGGGGGCTTTTGGGCCGGAGCTTTGCTGACAGCCCGAAAAAAGAATCAGGATGAGGCAGCAGGCCATCAGAAGACTGAGACACCATTTTTTCAAAACAAACACCTCTTTCTATCAAGACAGGTAAGGGCAGGGCATAATCTAACTTATTCTATTTTTTGAACAACTTATTTGAAAACTCTTTGTCTAGCCAGACCGTCAAGATTTTCTAAATCTTTGACAGTATCAAGTCCTCTGGAACAGATGCAACTGCAGGTACAAGTACCGCAGTTGCTGTATTCTCTCATGCTGGCAGGATTAGCATGGAACCCCTTTGATCATGTCCGTATATAAAGATGAAATTTCAATTTTATATACCCTAAAAGAAAATTATAAGAGAAATATATAGAATCTATTTTCTATTAATTCTATATTTATTTTACTACAGATAAGATTTTTATTCAAGATAAACTAGATTTTTTTGAGAAAAAAATTCCTCAAATCTTCGGTTAGAAGACTTGAGGAATTTTGGAAAAGACTATGAGTTACATGGTTTCTTTGAGATAGATCCCGGTTTTGTTTTGAAGTTCGGATGTGAATTTGTCCAGAGTGATTTTGCCCTGTTCGTAGGAAAAGTAGTAGGGGTCGAAGACTTCCTCCATATATTGAGAATTGTGAGTCAGGGTATCACAGACCGTTACACTGCTCAGTATCTCGTAGTATTTTTCGATCAAGGCAGTTCTGACTTCCCGTACTTCCGGAACGGTTCCGGAGTGGAGCCATTCTTCTCTGTTACTCTGTTGTCCCTGCAAACTCACCGGATTTCCCGTAATGGGGGAGTTATTGTAGGATTTAAAGCGAGTCATGGTTTCCTGCATGGCGGGGGAAATGGCATAATTAATGACTTCCCAGGCCTTATCCTTGCGGGGAGAATTGTTATTGACGGCCATCATTTTTCCAATGTAGGCGCAGAAATCCTCTCCGTTGTATTCCTTGATTGGGTAGATTAAAACGGTCTCATTTTGGTGCTCTTTCAATCCCCACATATCATCACTTATTGTATTCAGATAATTATCGGACATCAAAGGTTGATTGAGAAAGAGGGCATACTCATCGGTAACAACCGAGAGGCGAGTATTCCCTAGAGCAGTATAAAAACCATTATGCCCTTTCTGTCCCTGGATCAGCCGGACATATTGCTCAATGGAGTTCTTGAAATTATCGGATATAAATTCTCCGCATTTGTTCTCTTCATCCAAAAAGGAGGTGGCGATACGGTACCGGAAGGACTCGATTTCACTGAACCAGAACATATTATATCCGTTTCCGATATCCGTTTCAAACGCATCAGTCGGACTGAGAAGATCGAAATAATTGCGGTAGTTGAGCTGGGCACCGATTTCCTCCAGCCCATAGGCTTCCGCGATGGACTGAGTCGTCACAGCAACGGGAACCCCGTATTCGAGCGGGATATACCGGCGTTTTCCGTCAAATGTCCCATAGTCGAAAATCTTCTGTTGAAACTGATCTGACTGGTAACCGCTCTTTTCCAGATAGGGGTTTAAGTCGGCAAAGACTCCCTGGTTAGCATAAGATTGGTACTGCGGCATGGTGGAGTCCTGGAAGACGAACAAGTCGGGACCGCCACCGGAAAGGAGTTCCGTGGCAAGCTGTTTGTTCATACTCTCTGCATCAGGAAACAGGGTGACTTCTACCGGGGTTTGCCCACTGTTGTCATTGTAGTATTCCAGAAAATACTGTTCATTATTGAATACTTCATGATTAGAGTGAATTGTTTTTATATTTTCATTGGAAGTCATATCCACGGCGTAGGCGGTGACAGGGCCGTCGGCAATGGATTCAGTGGCGCCGCGTTTGGGGCGCTGGGGAGAATCACAGCCGGAAACAAACCCCGCGCAGAATATACCCGCAAGGAGCAAAGAAATCATTCTCTGTTTTTTCATGGCATTCACCCTTTCTTGTATGGTAAACGTCTAATTCATATGCCCCCCTGTAATTAATTTGCAAGGCTGTGGGCAGATGAAAAAGTATCTTATAAGTATTTGAGATGGAATTTTATATTTCCTGAATAGTTAGGGGACGGCGGGGATTTAGGTTAACGTAATGTGTTAATGTTATCTAACTATTTGTGTGTTTCAGCGAATATTCTTGCTTGTTCTGAACCCATGTAAGACGTGAAATACGAATTGGGATCAAGCGCGCCACATCCGCAGTTCGCTGGTCTGCTGCATCCACAATAAACCTGCATGGTGTTTTTGATTGGGTTGGTTGTAAGTTTATGTAACTTTTTCATGCTTCATACTCCTTTTTATTTGCCGCCGTCCCCCGCTGTTGGAAAACATCTATTTCATCTGCCCCTGTAAATAGTCTGCAAGGTTGTCGGCAGATGAAAAATGCCTTCTTCAATTTTGTTCGGTGGAATTTTGACCTGGTATTTCTGTTCAATTTCATGATAGAGATAGAACAGGGACACCGAGGATAACTCCCGTAGGGAAGCTTGAAATCTCTCTTGACAGGTAGTTTCAATCCATTGTTTTATCTCAGAATGGTTTTCCATTTCCGCTGCTTCCTTTAACTCAATTTGTCGTACAGTTTTTGGGTAATAGCTTCATAGGTAATCTGTTTGGCTGCATTCAGCAGAAAAATGCCTTTTTTCCGGTAGGAGTCCATTACTTTTTCGACTTTGTCCTGAGGGAAGATATCCTTTTCCTCGGTAATTTTCATCTCTGTCAAAACAGAAGGTGTAATTCTGATATTGGACAGGCACAGGCAGTCTGCCGGCAAGTTGAATTTGTGTTTCAAAACATCACGGCACTGACCAAAATACGCGGGTGGATATTCCATACAGGGAAGTGTCAGCACCCCGAAATCCGCTGAGGCTGCGCAGCCGGCCAGATAGGCATAATACCCGCCGGAATTCAAGTTGTATTCATCAATTGGCATCGTTCCTCCGGGAATTCCAAGTAAAAGAAGGTCGGCAGATTCCCGGATTTCGATTTCCCTTAGCCAAGCATTGAGGTACTTAATTTTAATTTCAAAAGAACAAGGAAGGGATTCCAGTGTTTCCTGCGGAAAAACATAGCCTCCCAAAAGAGGGGCAAAGCGGTTGGAACCGACATAGGATACCCGGTAGCCGTCCTTCTCCAACTGCTGTTTGATTCCCAGCTGAAGTCCAAATTCACCGCAATCCTCGTTCATGCCAGCAATGGTCAGCAGCGGGGTCTGCAGGGGCTGAAGGTTTCTGAGCTCCCGAATTTCAAGAAAAACCGGAGCCTTTTCCAGTTCGGAAAATACCACAGAGTATTTTTGAGAATAGGAGGAAAAAAAGTTGTGATAGGGTTCTGGGAGTTTTGTTATCCAGTAGATATTTTTCCGTTTTTTACAAGCCCAGATAAGGTTATTTACAATCTCCAGTAAGTATTCGCTGTACTCCCATGTGCCGCAGTCAGAAAGAAGAACGCAGTCACAATTCTCTGCGGTCTTTCGGAAATTCTCAGATACAAGCATACCAGTTGCTTCCCCTTCATCCAGAAAAGCGGCATCTTTTCCCTCCGCCAGGTAAGCTGGGGGAGAGACTGCTGCGACAATATCCAACTGCCAAGAAGGATAGACCATCTGCCGGTAACGGATTACCGGCACAGCTTCCCGTAACAGGGGATAAAACAGCGCACGCTGATTGTTCATGCCCGGATTCCCCCTTCCTGTGCTTCCTGAACTGCGATGATTCTGCCTAATTTTTCTTCCAGGTTCCATCGGGTGGATTTGCATATCTGCCGTAGTTCTTTGGGGTCGTGAATTCCGTCAACCCGTACTCCGCAGATATCACAATTTTTAATGGCCCAACAGTTCTTGCAATCCTGTTCGGTGCGTTTTCCGAGGTTCATCATTGATATTATATGGATAAAGTCAAATCCTTGATCCAAATTTCCCAGATTCATGTCTTCGGATGTTTCGCTGCATTTTTCACAGGGAAGAAACGTTCCCGAAGTCGTAACAAAGAGCTTGCGGTATCCAGGAATGCAGGGACCGCCATGGGTCATTCGATCGGATAATTCTATCTGCTTTTGCAATATCATCTTTGAGCTGTTCAAAATCATTTTTTGCAATTAAGGGGAGGGCTTCTTTCTGAATTTTCCCTTCTACAGCAAGCATGGCGAGCAATTCTTGGCCTCTCTTGTTCTGACGGTAAGTAGAATATCCGGATTATCTATTTGTTCTGGCCTTTTCTGCTTTAAATAGCCATTTTTTAACCAGAGTTTCCCATTCTGCGGACAATTCTTCCGGCAGTGCACAAGAGGAAGCCGGGCTGTCCTCTTTCTGCATGTTCAGATACCGGAAAAGTTCCTCGCTGATTCGGACAATGGAATTGGTATTTACATCGAACAGGTAGTGATGATAAGGACTTTTTAGAAGATGGATAAATGGCTTGTTAATCATAAATCACAATTCCTTTCCTTTATAATTAGAAAAATATAACAACAGTAACTAGATTATAACATATTTTCTATTAGAAATCAGAGAAAAAATCACCAATATTTTTATAAATATTAGTATAATTTGGAAATGACTTTCAGTGAATTTAAAATCATTATCGTTCTCCTTTTGCCTATCGTTCTCTACACTGCAGGCAAAATACGGTTGTCAGGAACAACGGCGGAGCGGCACCGGCTTTCCTTTGCGGTTCAAGCATGGTATCATAACCGCAGAGCCACACAAAGATACCGCCGATTCTGATGCGGTGTAAGTTGCGCTATGAAGCGATGGGAACAATCTTTTTTTGAGGAGCAAAAAAGAGGCACTTTATGGACGCCTTGAAAGGACGGAGAAGATGAAAAAATACATATTGGCACTCGACCAGGGGACGACTTCGAGCAGGGCAATTTTATTTGACAGGGAACAGAACATTGCGGCAGTGGCACAGCGGGAATTACCGCAGATCTATCCCCGGGAAGGATGGGTGGAGCAAGACCCGATGGAAATCTGGTCAAGTCAGTACAGTGTCATGATGGAGCTCATTGCCAAAAGCGGGATTGATCCGCAGGAGATAGCGGCACTCGGCATCACCAACCAGAGGGAGACCACGATCGTCTGGGACAGGCAGACGGGGAGGCCTGTGTGCAATGCGATTGTATGGCAGTGCCGCCGTACTGCCTCGATGATAAAAGAGCTCACCCGGTGCGGCCTTTCTGAGTGTATCCAGGAAAAAACCGGGTTGATTCCGGATGCCTATTTTTCCGCGAGCAAGCTCGCCTGGATTTTAAACCGTGTGGAGGGTGCAAGGGAACGTGCAAAACAGGGGGAGTTGCTGTTTGGAACGGTGGACACCTGGCTGATTTGGAAGTTGACCGGCGGCAAAGTGCATGTGACCGACCGTACCAACGCATCCAGAACGATGCTGTATAACATCCACACTCTTGACTGGGATGAGGATCTTCTTGAAATTTTTGACATTCCACGCGCAATGCTCCCCAATGTCATGGCTTCCAGCAGAATCTTCGGTACGGCGGTCATTGAAGGGGCAAAGATTCCCATTGCAGGCATTGCGGGAGACCAGCAGGCCGCGCTGTTCGGTCAGTGCTGTTTTGAGCGGGGAGAAGCCAAAAACACCTACGGGACCGGATGCTTTTTGCTGATGAACACCGGAGAACAGCCTTGTCAAAGCCAAAACGGTCTACTGACAACAATTGCGGCGACAGGGGAGGATAAGGTGCAGTATGCACAGGAAGGAAGTGTCTTTGTCGGTGGAGCGGTCATCCAGTGGCTGCGCGATGAAATGCGCTTTTTTAACGAGAGCCGGGACGCAGAATATTATGCGCAGAAGGTGGAGGACACGGGCGGAGTCTATTTCGTACCGGCCTTCACTGGGCTTGGCGCGCCGTACTGGGACATGTACGCCCGCGGTTCTATTTTGGGACTGACCCGGGGAACAAGGCGGGAACATATTATCAGGGCTGCGCAAGAATCGATCGCCTACCAGAGTGCAGACCTTGTTCGGGCCATGGAGCATGATACCGGGCTGCGGATGGAAGAACTCCGTGTGGACGGGGGAGCTTCCCGCGACGGTTTTTTGATGCAGTTTCAGGCGGATATTTTAGGTCGGTCGGTATGCCGCCCCGTAATCCGGGAGACGACGGCGCTCGGCGCCGCTTACCTTGCGGGGCTTGCCGTTGGCATGTGGCCGAATCTGGAGGAGCTTCGTGCATTCCGCCGGACGGATATGGTATTTTCCTCCTGCATGGAACAATCCCGCATCGAACAGCTGATGGCTGGATGGCACAAGGCGGTCGGCCGCAGCATGGGCTGGGCTGACCTTGAACAGAAATAAAACAGTCCTTTTAAACCGCATGTTTGCATAGAATAGTAAGGACTTTTTGCAGACAGGCGGTGGAGAGATGGCAATTCATATAGTGCAAGCGGGAGATACAGTTTATTCGATTGCGCGACAGTACGGTGTTTCAGCTCAGAGAATCCTCAGTGATAACGGGATTTTAAACCCGCGCCAGCTGGCAGTTGGGCAGGCTTTGCTGATTTTGTTTCCACAGACAGTTTATACCGTACGGCAGGGGGATACTCTGTATTCTATTGCACGTCAGTTTGGCACACAGCCGATGACTTTGATGCAGTACAATCCGGAGGTTGTGGATACACCTGTCCTTCGCCCAGGACAAACCCTTACCATTCGGTTTTCCTCCCAGCCGCAAAGGCAGCTTCGGGTAAACGGCTATGCCTATCCTTATATACAGAGGAATGTGTTGCGGCGGGCACTCCCCTATCTGACCACGCTGACCATCTTTGGATATGGATTTACCGAGCAGGGGGATCTCATCGGGATCAATGACCAGCCTCTTATCAACCAGGCTTACGAGTTTGCCGTTGCCCCGGTGATGCTGATTTCCTCTATTACAGAGGATGGTACGTTTAGCGGGGGACGGGCAAAGATGCTGTTTGAAAATGAACAGCTTCAAAACCGGGTGATCGACAATATCCTGGCTGTGATGCGCCAAAAGGGGTATCTTGGGCTGGATGTGGATTTTGAATACATTGAGCCTGAGGATGCTGACGCTTATCTCCGCTTTGTGCAGAATGTGACTGCCCGCATGCATGCAGCGGGATTTTTCGTCAACATCGACCTTGCGCCAAAGACTTCGTCTGTGCAGCGGGGACTCCTGTACGAAGCGCATAACTACGAGACACTTGGTGCAGTGCCGGACACAGTACTGCTGATGACATATGAGTGGGGTTATACCTACGGCCCGCCGATGGCGGTGGCGCCTCTTGACCGGGTGAGACAGGTGGTGGAATACGCGGTCACGCAAATCCCGACTGATAAAATTATGATGGGAATTCCGAATTATGGATATGACTGGCCGCTTCCGTTTGTGCAGGGGACAACAGCGGCTTCCGTTGTGGGCAACGAAGAGGCAGTACGGCTGGCAGCCCGCGCGGGTGCGCAGATTCTCTATGACGAAACGGCGCAGTCCCCGTATTTTGAGTACTACGCGCAAAACCGGGTGGAACATATCGTCTGGTTTGAAGATATCCGAAGTATCACGGCAAAACTCAATCTGGCGGATGAGTTTTCTGTGCTCGGGGTGGGATATTGGAATCTCATGCGCCCATTCGCACAGAATTTCATGTTCCTTGCCACACAGTATGAAATTCAAAAAATCGTTGTTTGACAAAGTGAAACATAGATCTGCTGTCCTTGTATGGACTTGGTCTATCAATTTGTGGAAAATGGAAAAGGCAAAGCCACGGTGAAAGGTGGTGCTTTTCCTTTTTCAAGGTATCCATCTGGCAATAGCGGGCAGTCAAGGGGATAAATCTTACAAAAGCGAATTTAGGCAAAATCTTAAGAGATTCTTGAGGACTTTTCTTTCGTATTCCGATATAATGAAAATTGAAATAGAAGTGGTACTATTTCAGGGTATTGGATGAAGGGAAGGGAATGGAATTGGATTACCAACTGTTAACAAAGAACAGGGTTACTGTGAAAGAGCAGGAAGGGAATCGTTCCTTTGCTGCCGGAATGAATTTTTACAAGTTATTCTGGGTCTTTTTTATCGGCTGTTTTTTGGGCGTCGTTGTGGAAACGCTCTGGTGCCTTATCACCAAACATCAGTTTGAAAGCCGGAAGGGTTTAATTTACGGGCCGTTTAACCTGGTCTATGGATTTGGTACATTCTTGCTTACGGTTTCCCTATCCTGGCTTATGAAAAAGGGCAACCTGTGGGTGTTCCTCGGCGGTATGGTTATCGGGGATGTCTTTGAATATTTTTGCAGCTTTTTGCAGGAAGCCATGTTTGGAACCGTTTCGTGGCAATATGACCATCTGCCGCTAAGCATCAACGGAAGAATCACCCTCAAATACTCCATCTTCTGGGGCCTGCTTGCCCTTGTATGGATGAAATTTATTTACCCCTGTCTTTCCAAGTGGGTGGAAAAGATTCCAAACAAGTTGGGAAAGAGCCTGACCTGGATTTTGGTGGTGTTTATGGTGTTTAACACCGTGATATCCGGCCTTGCAGTCGCCAGAATGAGCCAACGCCATGATGGGATTCCTGCGGCGAACCAGGTTGCGCAGTTCTTGGATAAACACTATCCGGATGATTTGATGCATCTTATTTACCCGAACATGATGTATGTAGAAAAATAAGAAAAGCGCAAGGGCAGCTGCCCGTTCTCGCTGTATATTTTTGGCGGATGCGGCCCATCCTCTCGTCAGAAGAAACTGTTTGAGAGGATGGGATTTTGCTGTGGGAAAAAAAGAACCAAATTATTCCCTGCGCTACTTTTTGCTTGCCTTTGGCATCTCCTTTTTGGCGCTGTCTCTCATTGCCCTTCCAATTCTGCTGTGGACGGTTCATCCAAAGGAGGAGCAGGCTGGGACTGCACAGAGCGGTATTTCCATAGAATCGGCAGCGGGCTCCTACACTGACCGGGAAAATATTTTGGTCTGCCTGAGAAAAAGCGAGGGACAAGCTCCGTATCAATACCTGTTGATTGGCTTTTTACCGGACAGGTTGCAGCTGTCCCTGACGGTCTTTCCACCGAACGCCCCGCTGAGTGTGGAAAATTCTGCCGGAACGCTTGAGCAGGCGTATCAATATGGAGGCTGCGGGGAGGTGCGCCAGCAGCTTGGCAGGCAGATGTGTATCCAAATTGGAAAGCTCATTGACATGCCGGATCTTACGCTGTCCGACGCAGTGGATTTGGCGGGAGGGTTTGAACATGAATTTACTGCCCCGCTGACCCTGTCGGATGGGGTCACGATTACGCCGGGAAAACAATATATCGGCGGTGAGCTCTTTGTAGGCCTTATCCACTATGCACGGGAACAGGAAAATTTGTCAATTGCCTTGGACCTGTACTCCCGGCTGATGGGAAGTATCCTTTCCTTTTCCGACTATGGCGAGGTGCAGAAGTACTACCAGTCTCTGGTAAATTCAATGGAGACGGATATTTCCCTGCATGACATAGCGGAACACGAAGAGGCGATCGCCTTGATGCTAAACCCGGAATATATCCATACCCTCCCCTTTACCGGGGACAACTATATTGCATTGGCGGAAGAATACCGGTAAGAGGACCCCCGAAGGTAGGCTGCCCCGGGGAATTATTCTGAGCGTATCCATGAGAGTTCAAAGGAGGGGATACGTACCACCCTCCGGATCGCTTTTTTCGAGCAGGAGGGCATGCGCCTGCCAAGTCCATGTAAACAGCTACCAGTCAAAATCGGAAAGCTTGGCAATGAGGACTTGATGGTTGAATCTTTCGGGACAAGGTTCGGAGATTTCCACTTTAAGACTTTTAAGAAGTGAAAAACTTAGGCCGAACGATACGGCCAGATAGGTCTCCGATCTTCCGTTCACTTTGCGGATCGGCAGCCAGGCATAGGCAAAATCTATTGGGGCAAAAATTTGTACAGTGATTGTAATTGCATTTTTAGCTTACTCCTTATTTCTAACAATTTATTATAATCGCAATGCGTTTAAGTGGTTAGTCTATATGATTAACCGCTTTTTTAGCACGAAAAGAGATAACAATAAAGTATTCTCGATTAATTGATATAGACATATTAAGACTGTCTAAAATGCCGACGGTGAAAAGATTTGAGGATTTAGACGGGATTGAAGAGCCTTTTTCCTCTTTGCAGAAGATACAGCAAACAAAAAGCCCGGTCAAGAATGCTTCGCACCACTTAACAGTCGCTTCGTTCTTGACAGGGCTTTTTATTTTCTTTTGAGGGTAGACAAGAGGAATAAAATGTCAGGCTTTCATTCATATTGGTATTTTCCATAATGAAATAACTACAAATCCGATTTTGAAAAAAGAACGCAATACGGTGTCCGCGTTTCATTTTTGAATGTTATATTAAGGCTCATGCAATCGTGGTAAATTCGTGGTGGGTGTTTTTTAGTTGCTATTTTACTGACAAATGGAGTGTTTATGCGGATAATCGGACTTTAAAATTTTTACCGTAACTGGGATGGCACCGAAGTAGTTTTTCCGGTTATTATACAGGGGAAGAGCATCCGGCATCCGCAAAATGGCGGGCAGCGTATCCATCAGCGTTTCCCCTTGGTTCCAAATGCCCTGTGGACGATGCAGTAAATGGAATATGCAGCCATACAGCCGAGAACATTGAAAATGACGTCGTCGATTTCCACGGTGCGCACGAGCCCTCCGTACAAAATATTCCCGCACAGCTGCAAAATCTCGATGCCTAGAGAGGTGAACAGGGCGGTGAGGAACATCTGCAGTGTACCGAAGCGCTTACTGATTGCGGGAACCAGTAGCCCCAAAGGCATTAATAAGACGAGATTTCCGCCGATGAGCCGCCAGAATTCCCGGTAATTGTCGATGAGTACGCTGTTTTTGAGGATTTCCCATGAGGCAGTAAAGGGAACGATATTAATGTTTTTGAATGCATATGCCGTGGAAGCGGATGAAAGATTCCATGCACCAGGAAGGATAATCGGTATCGTAAGAGAGATGAGCGCGCCGAGATAGGTGTACAGCAGAAGATAGCAGAATTTCTGAAATAGGCTGTGCCTGCGGTACGCGCTCAGGCACAGGCAAACTGCCAGAATCAGTCCGGCAAGCATGCCGTCAGCCAGCGACAGGCTGCAATGGCCAAACGTAAAGGTACTACCGAAGGGAGTAGTCAGCGTCATGGGGCAAGTCCTCCTTTGAACAAAGATATGCGTCAGTCACCGAAAAATCCCCCGCCGGATGGACGAGGGATTTTCTAAATCCTTACAGAGTCTATTCTATTTGATTCTCATGGAGATGTCAAATGCTTTGACAGAATGGGTCAGAGCACCCATCGAGATGATGTCCACGCCGGTCTTTGCGACATCCGCGAGGTTATCGAGCGTGATGTTGCCAGATGCTTCAAGCCTGGCACGCCCATTTACATGCTTTACCGCCTCGGCCATCTGCCCACAGCTCATATTGTCGAGCATGATGACGTCCGCTTTTGCCTGAAGCGCCTGCTCGAGTTCCTCGAAATTTCTCACTTCGACCTCGATTTTCAGCAGGTGACCGGCACGTTTTCTCAGTTCCTGTACGGCCGGGATAATTCCGCCGAACGCGTCGATGTGGTTGTCCTTGAGCATGGCAGCATCCGACAGGTTGTAGCGGTGGTTGCGCCCGCCGCCGACCATGACCGCGTATTTCTGGATGGGGCGCAGGCCGGGGAGGGTTTTTCTTGTTTCCGCAATGCTTGCATTTGTCCCCTCGGTAAGCTTCACGCAGCGTCTTGTTGCTGTGGCAATGCCGGACATATGCTGGAGGAGGTTGAGGGAGGTGCGTTCACCTTTGAGCAGCGCGCGGGTTTTGCCGCGCATGGTTGCAAGGATGTCCCCCTTTTTGACCTCATCGCCGTCCTGTTTCATTTTTTCCAGGACGACTGTATCGTCGAGCAGGGTAAAGACGCGCAGGGCGATATCCAATCCACAGACAACGCCGGTATCCTTGGCAATATAATAAGCTTCGGTTACACTGTCTTCATCAATGAGGTAATCGGTGGTTACATCGAGGTAGTTGATATCCTCGGTAATCGCGGTTTTAATCAAATCGTCAATATAAAACTGAGTCAGCATTGTGTCTGTAAAACCTCCTTTAGAATGATGGACGCCACGGTGGCAAGGCTTCTCGCTTCGAGAAAGTGGGGGTCAAAGGCAAAACTGCCGTGATTCAGGTGGTGCAAAATCTCCTGTACGCGCTTGTAGCTTACCGGGATATTATCGTATTTGGGGATAACAAAGTAGTTTTCCTGCATGATGGAGCGGATTTCCGTACGCACCCCGGCGCCCAGGTGACCGGTTTTCGACTCAGGAGAGAAGGGAATCGGAGGAACTGCCGGATAGGAGAAGGTATTTAGCTTGTGGCTGATATCCTGTGCGGCGGCGCTGGAAAATACGACTGCTTCGAGCAGGGAGTTGGAGGCGAGCCGGTTGTGGCCATGTACCCCGGTACGGGAGCATTCGCCGACCGCATATAGCCCGTCGACCGTGGTGCGTGCGTGCAAATCCACCGCGATGCCGCCCATCAGGTAGTGCTGGCAGGGGAAAACCGGAATGGGGTCTTTGGTCATGTCGAAGCCCGCCTCGAGCAGGTGTTGAAAAATCAACGGGAAACGCCTGCGAATGTAATTCGGGTCTTCCCTTGTGATATCGATGTAAAACTCCTCGCTGTGCATCCGCTCGGATTCGAGCATGACGGCGTGGGATACCACATCGCGCGGGGCCAGCTCTCCCCGTTCATCGTAATGGGAGACAAAGCGTTCATGGTTGCAGTTGAGCAGCCAGGCCCCCTCGCCGCGCACGGATTCGGAGATGAGGAAACGCTCCCGGTCCTTATGGGCGAAAGCAGTCGGGTGGAACTGCACCCAGCTAAGCTCCTGAATCTTCGCGCCCATCGCATGGGCGAAGGCGATACCGTCCCCAGTTGCAATCGCGGAGTTTGTTGTGTATTTGTAGACCCTGCCGATACCACCGGTTGCAAATACGGTAAACTGGGAGGTGCCAAAGGCGTGGGCGCCGTCTGCGAGCAGTAGGTCATAGGCAAAACCGCTGCCGGATTTTTGAATCTCGCACAGGTACGTGTTTTCCAAAATATCGATGTTTCCACGTTCTTTGGCGCAGAGAATCATCTTGTCCACAAGCTCCGCACCCGTAGCATCCTTGTGGTGCAGGATACGTGGGCAGGAATGCCCGCCTTCAAGTGTCAAATGCTCGCTGCCGTCCTCGGCCTTGTCAAAGTCGACACCGTAGTCAATCAGCCGGCGAATCGCCTGCGGCCCGCAGGAAACGAGCTTTGCGACCGCAGCCGCGTCATTTTTGTACCCTCCGGCGACAAAGGTATCGTGGAAATGCGTAGCGGGCGAATCATAAGAGAAATCCCAGACTGCCGCAATTCCCCCTTGGGCTAGGGAGCTGTTGGAAAGGGGAAGTTCCCGTTTACAAATCATCAGGACGGAAAATTTCGGGTCAATGGAAAGCGCGGTATTCAGTCCGGAAACCCCGCTGCCCACGACCAGTACATCATAGTGTTTATGCAAGTGTAGTCACCGCCTCAAAGGGCTGTCCCAAACCGGCACAGCCGTTGTCCGTTTCTCTGCACCAAGCAGGGGAACCGTCATTGGAAAGCCAAAGCGCTATCTCTTGCCGCATCGCGCTCATACTTATACACAGTTTACCATAAATGAAAACAAACTGCACGAAAAAATCTAACGATTTCCATCCCCCATTCCTTGGGAGATTTGTCAGAGTAATCTTTAAGAGAAAACTCAGAGCGTCTCCTGCTCCTCCTTTTTGCACAAACAGAGGAAGAATGGTAATCCGTATGGAACGATAAAGCGGAGATTTTGAATCGTATGAAATAAGAATCAAATACGAACGCCCATTTCGGGCGCTTTGGGTCTTTGCCATGCCGATGATTATCGGCAACTTTTTTTACAGTTTTAGCGGTTTGCAAAAAGAAACCGGAAAAATCTGGTTTTCAAACATAGTACGGTCTTTCCCCGCATAGTAATAGGACAAAACCGATTCTTTGTTGGGGGGATTTAAGTTGAAGGGACTTCCGGAGGAACGAGCCATCGCACTTGCCAATTATATTATAGAAAACAAATCCACGGTACGCTCGGCAGCCAAACAGTTTCATATTTCCAAGTCGACCGTACATAAGGATGTTTCCGACCGGCTCAAAAAACTCAATGCCAGCTTGTATGCGGATGTCAAAATTGTATTGGACACCAACAAAGCACAGCGGCATATCCGCGGAGGATTGGCAACGCAGCGCAAATACAAACAGGAAAGCCATGGAGAAAGTAGATAACACCGTGTACCACGGCTGTGTCCTCCCGAAGTTGATGATACCGGATGTGCTGAGGAATAACTCGCCGTTTGGCGGCTGACGTAACTCTTTCAAAAATAGACCAGACCCCGCCGTTTGAATAGGAGCAGGGCCTGGCCCTTTTTATAATAAAGAAGGCGTTTATGGTGATCTTGGAGCCCTTCATACTTCCGGGACAAAAAGGCAGCCCTCTGTAGTTACAGGTGGCTGCCAGTGTCTTTTATTCATCCCAAGGGTCGCCGCAGCCGGATTTCCGAGCCCTTTTAAAAGCAGGTCCATCCCTTTTGCGAATGATTTTCTGGCAGAAACCATCCGGCGTGCACAGTTCGAGAGTGATTTTGCCCGGCTCGATGCGCGGATGGCGGCGGACCCGCGCCTTGGCGGGCGTGCCAGATTCCCGGACCAGGGAAAGATAGCAGAATTTCTCATCCTCATAGGGCGCGTCCCCAGCTTTAAGCTTACGATGGAGCTTACTTCTCGCCACACGGCAGGTGAAATGGCACCAGTCGTCCCCGCAGATGGGACAGGCCCCTTCGTGTGGGCAGGGCGCGGCGACGCGCGCTCCTTTTCGGAGCAGATGATCCCGAATCTCCCGCAGCTGGAAGGATCCTGACGGAGTTCCCGGTTCAAGCAGCAGCAGGATTTGCCCGGCGGCATCCCAGAGCTTTTCAGCTGTGCGCAGGCGTTCCTCCGGCCCCATCTCCCCAAGCACATAGGACGCGATGACCAATTCGGCGGATTCTGAAATGTCCTGTTTGGTAAGGTCGCAGGAGCGCCATTCGGTACTTTGTAGTACCGGTGAGCCGGCATCCAGCATCAGGCGCTGTCCAAGCCGACTCATTGCACCCTCCCGTTCCAGGCATATGACCTGATTCAGAGGAAGAACCTCTGCTGCGGCAAAACTCGCGGCTCCTGTTCCCGCTCCGGCATCCAGCAGGGTGACAGGGCGGGCCGAGGTGCAGGCAAGCGTCTGTTCCAGCGCGGAGTAGACTGCGCCAAAGGTAGCGGGCATCCGTACAGCCGCGTAAGCAGCGGCCTGGATGTCCTCCGTTAAAAGCCTGCGGCCCGTTCCGGTTCGATTTCGGTAGCGCTCGCTCAATGCCTGCGCCTCCTGTAAAAGATGCGCTTGTTTTTGGCTGGTGAGCTGCTCTTCCAGTGCGGCCCTGAGCACTGCAGGAAATTCCATAGGTATGTCCGTCCTCTCCGGTCTTATTTGGCTTCGATGGCGTCAACAGCGTCGATGACCGCACTGCGCAGGCCTTTCTGCTCCAAAATGGACACGCCGACAATGGTGGTTCCACCCGGGGAACAGACCGCGTCTTTCATTTGGCCGGGATGAGAACCGGTTGCCTGCTGGAGTTTACCGGTGCCGGCCAGCATCTGGCTGGCAAGGCGGTAGGCGAGTGCGCGGGGTAGGCCGTGCTTGACGCCCGCATCTCCCAGCGCCTCAAGAAATATCGCGGCAAAGGCGGGGCCGCATCCGGCGACCGTCCCTGCTACAGAGAGCAGGCGGGTTTCGACCGGCTGGACCAAACCGAGATGGGAAAAAAGTTTCTCGAATTGCGCGTATTCGTCATCCGTCAGAGAATGGAACTGCTCGCAGACGATGATACCCTCCCCAATGGAGACCGGGGTGTTGGGAATGGTGCTGATATGGTGGCTGCCCGGTTGAAGAATTTCCTCATACCGCGCAAAGGTCATGCCCGCTGCGACGGAGACGAGGATTTTCCCGGAAAGCTTGTCCGCTACGGGAGCGAGCACCTCCTGTACGAGATAGGGCTTAACTGCGATGATAATGAGATCGCTGTTTGTTACGACTTCTTCTGCGGTGTGACAGGCGTGGATCCCACGGGCTAAACTGTTTGCGCAGAGCTTATCCCAGTTTTTTGCACAGGCGTATATGTTTTGCGGCGGCAGGGCGTTTGCGGCGAGAAAGCCGTCCGCCATAGCCTGAGCCATGTTGCCAAAGCCGATAAATCCAAGTATCATTGTAAATCCTCCTCAAAGCTTCTGTATCATCTGTTTCTAGGGGTTCAGCCGATTTCGCTGGTATCAGTGTACTTCCCGGCGGTGGAAATGTCAATGAAAAAGGGGTGGCGGAGTTTCTTTCGCGCGCTTTGCGCCCGTGCTTCATCTGACTGTGGAGAAGTCACGGAAAATCCCGTGTGGGGACGAAACTCCGCAGATAGAATCTGCAAAGCATAGCCCTGTTTCATCAAAAAGGCCAGCGGCATGTACTTTCCGTCCATTTGATGATGAGACATTGCGGATCCCTGTTTCTCTTTCCAATGCCAATGCCGTTTCTCCTGCTAAATTACGCTTAACAATCGCAATCTTTTCTTCCTTGTTCGTATCGATATATTTCCTCGCCATTGCACTTATCTTCTTTTCCATAATTACATAAAAAGGTTGGTAGGCGCTTTCGTGCCTACCAACCTTTCATCACTTCAGAATGTAACCGCTGGTTTTTCCTGTTTTTTTATTAAGAAAACCCTCCTGAAAGGGAATATCCGGAGAACCGGATACTACACATTGAACCGGAATAATACGATGTCCCCGTCCTGCATGACATATTCTTTTCCCTCAAGGCGTACCAGTCCTTTTTCCTTCGCGGCGGCCATACTGCCGCAGGCCATCAGATCGTCAAAGGAGACGACCTCTGCGCGGATAAAGCCCTTTTCAAAGTCCGAATGGATTTTTCCGGCCGCCTGCGGGGCTTTGGTGCCCTTTTTGATAGTCCATGCGCGTACCTCCGGCTTGCCTGCGGTAAGGTAGGAAATGAGCCCGAGCAGCGCATAACACTCTTTAATCAGACGGTCAAGGCCGGATTCGTGCAGGCCGAGATCCTCCAGGAACATCGCCTTGTCTTCAGCGGACATGTCGGAGATTTCCTCTTCCAGCTTTGCGCAGATGGGAAGCACGCCGGAATGCTCTTCGGAGGCGATTTCCTCCACCTCTTTGACAAAGCGGTTTTGCTCAATGCCCTGCGTAAAATCCTCTTCGGACATATTGCAGGCATAGATGACTGGCTTATTGGACAATAGCGGGGTATCTGCGAGCATCTCATGCTCTTCTTCCGTAAAAGGATAGGAGCGGGCGGATTTGCCCTCTTCCATAAAATCCTTGAGTTTTTTTAGGAATTCCACTTCTGCCAAGTATTTTTTGTCCCCTTTGGCAAGTTTGGAGGTGCGGTCGATTTTGCGCTCCAGGATATCGATATCCGAGAAAATTAGTTCCAGATTGATGGTCTCGATGTCGCGCTTCGGGCCGATTTCCCCATCTACATGGATGATGTTTGGGTCCTCAAAGCAGCGAACAACATGGACAATGGCGTCTACCTCTCGGATGTTTGCGAGGAACTTGTTGCCGAGCCCCTCGCCTTTGGAAGCGCCCTTGACCAGCCCTGCGATATCTACAAATTCAATAACCGCCGGGGTAAACTTGTCCGGCTCGTACATTTTGGCGAGCGCATCAAGTCGCTCATCCGGGACAGTAACCATTCCGACATTTGGCTCAATGGTGCAAAAGGGATAGTTTGCAGATTCCGCCCCCGCATTGGTGATAGCATTGAACAGGGTGCTCTTGCCGACGTTCGGCAGTCCCACAATTCCGAGTTTCAACTATGTCATCCTTTCCGAGTTTCAGTCTTTCAATTTTTTGCAGCCGGAAGATTCCGGATACGTCAACCTTAACTATTATAGCCTCAAAACCTCATTCAGGCAAGGGAAAACGGCCTGCGTGCAGGAAAAGTCAAAAAAAGGTTTATAAAAATTTCACCACTTAAGGGCGAGATGTCCTATAATAGGAATAAGATGGGCACGCTTAGTGCCAGGGAGATAAAATCACACTTGGGGGGTACAAAACATGTCAACAGGAAAAATCATGGTCGTTGATGATGATAAAAATATCTGTGAACTGCTCCGGCTTTACCTGGAGAAGGAAGGGTACACGGTGGCACTTGCCTATGATGGCCAGGAAGCGGTGGACAAGTTCCCCGCGGAAAACCCAGATTTGATGATCCTGGATGTAATGATGCCAAAGCTTGACGGCTGGCAGGTTTGCCGGGAAATCCGGAAAACTTCCAACTGTCCTATCATCATGCTCACCGCAAAGGGGGAGACCTTTGACAAGGTGCTTGGCCTGGAACTCGGCGCGGACGATTACGTCGTCAAGCCGTTTGATACCAAGGAAATTGTCGCGCGCGTCAAGGCAGTGCTGCGCCGCTCCACCTCCGCACAGGACAAAAATGACATCAAGGAGGTGCGCTACGACAAGCTTGTGGTCAACATGACAAGATATGAGCTGAAAGTTGACGGTAAGCAAGTCGATACCCCGCCGAAGGAGCTCGAGCTGCTCTACCATCTGGCCAGCAATCCGAACCGCGTGTACACTCGTGACCAGCTTCTCGACGAGGTATGGGGCTTTGAATATTACGGTGACTCAAGAACCGTGGATGTGCATGTCAAACGCCTGAGAGAAAAACTCGAAGGGGTTTCCGACCAGTGGGCGCTCAAAACCGTCTGGGGCGTCGGCTACAAATTTGAAGTTAAAGAATAATTACCTCCCCGCGAAAGCCGGCAGTTCATGCCGGCTTTTCAGGGAATTGGAGCGGGGCACATGCAAAAAAGTCTTTTTACCAAATATTTTACCGCCTGTGCGGCAATGATTATCGTCAGCATCACGGTGCTTGGCGCGCTTTTTTTAGCGTTTGCCGCCCAGTATTTCAAACTGGACAAGCAAAATATGCTCGAACGCAACGTCCAGCATGCGGTACTGCTCACCCAGCAGAGCATTGTGCAGGATGAAGACGGACAGGACAAGCTGGATAGCTCTGTCATGGCGCCGGGCTACTATATTTTGAGTAAGGCCACGGATGCGAACATCTTTTTCGTCAACACCAAGGGAAAAACCCTGCTGTGTACCGAACAGGGAGACTGTCCGCACATGACCTACCTGATTCCGGACAGCGTGATGAATCAGGTAAAAGCCGACCGGTTTGTTGAACTCGGCAACCTGGGCGGGGTCTATCAGGGGCAATATTATACGGTTGGGATTCCCGTCATTATTGACGGGACCTATATCGGGGCGGTATTTGCCTCCTCCTCGGCGGATTCCCTGGCTGTGTTTTTAACGGAGATGCTCAAAATTTTTGTGGTTTCCGCCTGCGCGGTACTATTGCTTTCGTGCATCATCATATATTTTATCACTCGAAACATGGTCAAACCACTGCGCGTTATGGCAAACGCGGCCCAAAACTTCGGAAAGGGGGATTTCTCCCAGCGTGTTCAGGTCTCTCAATTCGACGAGATGGGACAGCTTGCGATCGCCTTCAACAACATGGCAAACTCCCTTTCCACGCTCGAATCCATGCGCCGAAGCTTTGTCGCCAATGTCTCGCATGAGCTGAAAACGCCGATGACTACCATCAGCGGCTTTATCGACGGGATTTTGGATGGGACGATTCCGGAAGAAAAGCGCGACCATTACCTGCAAATCGTCTCGCAGGAGGTTAAACGCCTGTCCCGCCTGGTGCGTTCCATGCTCAACATCGCACGGATTGAAGCAGGGGAGATGAAGATTGTCCCGACCCGGTTCGATTTAAACGAGACCATTCTCAATGTCCTGTTTACCTTTGAGCAGCGAATCGAGGAAAAACAGCTGGAAGTCCGAGGCCTCAGCACGGAAAAATTTTACGTGGAGGCTGACCCGGATTTGATCCATCAGGTGATTTACAACCTGGTGGAGAATGCCGTTAAGTTTGTCAACGACGGCGGATATCTGGAGTTTACCTGCAAGGATGACGGACACAAGGTCTTTGTCGGCATTAAAAACAGCGGGCAGGGCATTTCCAAGGAGGAAATCGCCCATATTTTCGACCGCTTCTATAAATCAGATAAATCCCGCAGCCTTGATAAGACAGGAGTTGGCCTGGGATTGTATATCGTGAAATCTATCATCAATCTGCACTCTGGGGATATCATGGTGCGCAGTACAGAAGGGGAATATGCACAGTTTGCATTTACCCTCCCCTCTGCCAAACCGGTAAAACCGGAACGCGCTGCGGCAAGGCGCCCTCGCGACACAAAAGGGCAGGAAGCTCCTCCCGTTCTTCCGGAGTCAGAAAGGGATTCGAATACCGGTAACTTTTAGGAGGCACTCGCCATATGAGCCAATTTGACGGACAGGGGAACAAGGGCCAAAATTCTGAACAAAATGGCCGCCCTACCTATGAGTATTACAGCTATCCTTCCGGACAGAATGACCGCAGCCAGGAGGAATACCAGTGGAATTTTTCGGATTACGAAAATGCGGGCAGGCAGCCGCGCAGACCAGGCAAGCGAAACCGGGGCATGCGGGCATTTGCCATGGTGCTGGGTGGCGTGTTTGTTGTCGGGTTGATGGTATTCGCAGGATATGGCCTGTACAGCCTGTTTGCCGAAAACCCGTTGTCGAATAAAAACACGGCCCCGCAGGGATCTTCTTCATCGGAGGTCAAACATTAT
>UQSL01000024.1 GCA_900543705.1 uncultured Oscillospiraceae bacterium | reverse complement strand
GACTCCATTCACCCGAGATCTGCAAACCAATTTGCGCAAAACTCTTGACAGCACCTTCGGTTTTCCTGAACACTCTTTTTTGAAGCTCGATATTCATTGCCTGCTCGGTATGTTTTAAATAAGCCTGAATTGATAAGTTTAAGAGCTTCTTCCGCTGTAACAGAAAGCAGTTTTTGTATTTCTGTCATAGAGTAGGATTCCCACTCAACATCATCTGCGTTGTTCTTAGCAAATAGTTCTGCAAGACGCTTGGTTTCGTTTTCTTCATTAAACTTATCCACTCGTTCATCAAACATATTGTACATAGCCATTAGAAATCACCTCCAATTCCCTCAAGCCATTCATCGAATGCTTTCTTTGGAATACGGAAATGACCTCCGATTTTTACGATATGAAATGCTCCTGATTTCACAAGCTCATAAGCTGCGTTTTTGCCGATTCCAAGCATTTTCATTATGTCCTCGAAAGTATAAACCCGCTTTTCAAATGTAATTTTGTTATTTGTATCAACCATCTTTATTCCTCCATTCTGTGCCTATATAGCCAAGCACTAAGCTTGGCTATATAGTACTTAGAAAGAGGAATTTTGTTAATTATGCGATTTTCTTAATCGCACACTTGACAGTCGGATTGTTCATCAAGGTTGTCCAACCACTTATCAAAGCTCTTTTTTGAAATTCGGTATTGACCACCCACACGGACACTATGGAAAACCTTTGACCTAACAAGCTGATAAGCAGTAGTTTTACTTACGCCCAAAATATCTTGTATTTCATCAACAGTGTAAACTCGTTTTTCGTACTGGAACACAACAGGAGCAACTGGCTGACCTATCACTCCTTGGGCTTGCATGTCCGTGTGAAAGACTGTCAGCCATCCTCTTGTTGCAGCGTTCGATTTGAGCAGGTTGAGCCACCGGATGCCGGAGAGTTCGTGTCACGCAATAGATTGAATCGGCAGCGAGAAAAGATGGATTCCGGTTGCGGATTCTTTGTATTGGGGGAATGTGAATGAACTGCGTTGGCATCGATGTTTCCAAGGGGAAAAGCATGATCGCTGTCATGCGCCCCTTTGGAGAGGTAGTGGTCTCACCCTTTGAAGTGCGGCACACCGCCAGTGAACTGAACGAGCTGGCAAAGCTGCTCAAAAGTCTTGACGGTGAGACCCGTGTGGTAATGGAATCAACGGGTAATTACCATACACCGGTGGCTTGGCTGCTCCACGATGCAGGGCTTTATGTCTCCGTGGTCAATGCAATGCTGGTGCATGACTACGGGAACAACAGCTTGAGACGGGTCAAAACCGACAAGAAGGACGCTGTCAAGCTGGCCAACTATGGTCTTGACCACTGGCTTACGCTGCCGAGGTATGTCCCGGAGGAGGATACCCGGCTGCTTTTGAAAAACTGCTACCGCCAGTACCAGCAGTCTTCCAAGGTGCAGACTATGTTGAAAAACAGCCTGATTTCCTTGCTGGATGCCGTATTCCCGGAGGTCAATCGCCTATTCAGCAGTCCACCCCGTGCCGATGGTAGCGAGAAATGGGTAGATTTCGTCTCGGCTTTCTGGCATTGCCAGTGCGTTTCAGAGTTATCCCTGAAATCTTTTTCCGCCAAATATCAGAAATGGTGTAGAAAACATGGATACAATTTCAGCCAAGAGAAGGCTCGCGAAATTCACGCCAAAGCAGGCAGCTGTATTGGCGTTATACCCCAAAACGATACGACCAGACTCTTAGTAGAACAGGCAGTTATGCAACTTCAGACAACTTCTGCTGCGCTGTCCGCACTCAAACAGGAGATGCAGTCTTTAGCGGCTTCCTTGCCAGAATATCCTGTCGTCATGAAGATGTTCGGTGTGGGTCCCACACTCGGCCCGCAGCTTATGGCGGAAATTGGCGATGTGCGCCGGTTTCACTCCAAGAAGGCTTTGGTTGCCTTTGCCGGCATTGATGCCCCGCCTTGCCAGTCCGGCCAAATGGACATCCGCAGCCGCAGCATCTCCAAGCGTGGTTCTGCCGCTCTGCGCAGGACTTTGTTCCTTGTGATGGGCGTTTATCTGCAAAGCGCACCCTTGGACGAACCAGTGTACCAATTCATGGATAAAAAGCGTTCCGAAGGCAAGCCTTATCGTGTCTACATGATGGCTTCTGCCAACAAGTTCCTGCGTATCTATTACGCCTCGGTAACCGCTTATCTAAACGCACTAGAGCAAATCTAATCTCATTCGGAATACCTCTGGCTGACCGCCCTTTCGATTTTGAATTGCTCAGCGGTTTGATTTTGTGCGTCCCATTTCTATGAACCAAGATATTTTAAATTCCTACTTGACTTTTGTTAGCAGGTCTTTCCACGCATGATGAACCATGGAAATAGTCACTGTCCTCTGTTTTCTTTATCTGCCGGGACAAAGACGGTGCTTTTTGATGTAAGAAAAGTATAGCATAAGATTTTTTCAAAGAAAACGGGTGTTTTGTAAACAAATCGACTCATCATGCGGGGAAAATGCCGGAAAACAAAAAACCGACAGGAGCCTTTCAGGCCCCTGCCGGCGGGTAAGGTCGTGTGAAACGGTTATTCGTAAGTGCCTGCGGTATTTGCCGCCTCTGTTCCATCGTTTGGATGGATGTCATCATAGATAAATTCCTGCATCTTTTCAGCGGTTGCGTCAATGTCAAACACCATGTACCACACGCCGTCAATCGTCGTGCCCGCGCCGCCGTTGCCGAAATCCTCGTCGAGTGGGAAGCGAGTCTGCTCAAAAATAGGCTTGCCGTTGGAGATCGCCTTGGTGCCGAGGGAGATAATGCTGCTGCTGTCAAGGGAAGTCTCCACTAGCGGGAGCAGTTTACTGACAAGGCCCGGATAAGACATGACGTTCATGTCCATGACTTTGTTAAACATCTGCTGCAAAACCCGGCGCTGGCGGTCGGTTCTCTCATAGTCTCCGTTGCCGACGTATCGGATACGGGCATAGGCAACCGCCTGGACGCCGGAAAGGTGCTGCATGCCGGAGCCTTCGATATAATCAAGCGGGATGTCCTTGCCGCTTTCCTGGACGTAAGCAAAGATATTGCCGTTGGCGCTTTCGCGTTCTTCCTCACTCAGCTCGATATCAATTCCGCCGATGGCATCGATCACATCGGCAAGCTGGTCAAAGTTAACAGTGACATAGTCCATGATGTCCAGCCCGAAATTTTCGTTGATGGTGCGGATGGCAAGTTCCGGTCCGCCATATGCATAGGCGTGGTTGATTTTTGTCATGCCGTTTCCGGGGACTTCCACATAGCTGTCACGCAAAATGGAGGACAGCTTAATTTTTTTATGTTTGTTGTCCACCGATAAAATCATGATGGCATCGGAACGGGAAGCCTCTCCATTTCTGGAATCCACACCGAACAATGCAATATTGGTGATACTCTTGTCACTGATACTGGTATTGACGCCCAGTTCCGAGGGGTTTTTGGTAATGGGATTATATTCAACTTTGCCAACGGTCCACAGGATATAGGAAAATCCCAGCAAGCCGACTGCCAAAATACAGACGACACATGCGACAACGATATTGCCTACACGGGCTTTCTTTTTCTTGCCCGGCTGCAAGGAGGCTGTTTTTGCCTTTTTCAAGCAAGTCCCTTCTTTCTCATCACTTGATATACTTGGATAGCCTGTCCATTATAGCAAAAATGGGTTGTCCATTCAACTGTTTGTCTCAGTTTGTATCAGGCGGTATCGGAATAGACACCTCTCCGGAACGCAGGACCCGAGTGGTTTTGTCCGCGAGGGTTACCACCAGCCCGCCGCCTTCGTCCAAGCCGGTCACATGCGCCCGGCAGGGCCTTCCTTCCAGTTCAAAGAAGATGTCCTTGTCAAGCAGGATAAGGCGGCTTCTGTATGCTTGCAATAGGCGCTGCCGTTCTCCCTTGCCGATTTCGAAGAGATACTCCTCCAGCAGGCTCAGAATTCGGGCGATCAGCTCATTTTTATCAATTTCCCGGGTGGTGAACTGGGAAAGCGCGCAACTTTTTACCGGCCCGTCAATGACAGGCGCTTCGTCGACATTGATCCCGATGCCCACAACGACATGGTCCACCTGTCCGGTTTCCGCTTCCATCGAGGCTTCTGTCAAAATCCCGCAGAGCTTTTTTCCGTCGAGAAGCAAATCATTGACCCATTTAATCCCCGGATGGATATCGAGGAGCTCCTCCGTTGCCTGCGCCACGCTCACAGCACCGGCCAGGGTGATAAGGGTAAGCTCCTCAAGACGAATATCCGGGCGGAGCAGCACACTCAGGTAAATACCGCCGCATGGCGAGGAAAACGTCCGTCCGTGCCTGCCGCGGCCCTGTGTCTGCTGCAGGGCAATCAGGGTAAGTCCCTCTTTCGCACCGTTGGCGGCCTCCTGCCTTGCCAAAGTATTGGTAGAATCCGCCGTTCGCAGTAGGCGTAAAGGATGGCCGAGCTGCGTTGTGTGCAGATGACGCTTGATTTCTTCCGGCAGGATCTTGTGGGAACCCTGCAATAGAAAATATCCTTTATTTGTCCGGCTCTCAATTTGATAGCCCTGTGCACGCAGAGCCTGGATCATTTTCCAGATTGCGGCTCTTGATACTCCCAAAGCGATACCAAGCTCGTTGCCGGAAACGTAGTCCCCCTGCCGCTGCCGGAGCAAATCAAGCAGCTTTTCTTTTGACAATTTCCCACCTCCCTGCGTATTTCTTTTGATTATAAACGAAAAAAGCGGATTTATCAATTATTATGTCTACTTCTTCTGCCTAACTTAAAAAAAAATTAAAATTAGAGGTCTTATATTCACCCATTGAACAAATTTATCGCAGGGGTTTCGCAAATACCCCTCCAATGTGATATAATATTTGTTTAAGATATAATTCATTGTATCCTGTCCATTAGAAACAAAACTAATCTGTGGAGAAACAAAACTGCTATGAAAAAGAAAAAAATCCTGCTATTTCTCTTCCTCTGTATCTTTTCCCTGCTCAACTTCAGCTGTGCTTCTGCCGGAACGCCTTATCAGGAGGACTTTTTTGCGATGGACACCTATATGACGGTAAAAGTCTATGGCAAAAATGCGGAGCGGGCGGCGGATGCCTGTATTTCGGAAATCCGCAGACTTGATTCCCTGCTGGACAAAAACGAGGAAACCAGCGAAATCTACCGGCTCAACCACGCACAGGGAGAAGCGGTTGAGCTGCAGCCGGAAGTGCTTGAACTTCTGAGGCTGTCGCTTCTCTATGCGCAGCAGACGGATGGCCGGTTTGACCCAACCGTTGAACCTGTCAGCGGCCTGTGGAATATCCATGCCGGAACCGGACATGTCCCTTTGGAATCAGAGCTTTCTTCGGCGCTTAAAAAGGTCGGCTATGATAAGCTGGTGGTGACGGAGACCACGGCTCAGCTACTGGATGAAGCGCAGATTGACCTCGGAGGGATTGCAAAGGGATATGCCGCAGACAGAGCCATCGAAATTCTGCGGGAATATGGGATTGAGCGTGCGGTAATCTCCCTGGGGGGAAATGTCTATGTACTCGGACAGCGGGACCGGGCTAATCCTTGGAAAGTGGGAATCCAGGACCCGGATGACAAGACAAAAACGCATGGGACGCTTGCCGTCAGCGATTGCTCCATCGTCACCTCAGGGGATTATGAGCGCTACTTTGAGCAGGACGGGGTGCGGTATCACCATATATTCGACCCAAGTACCGGCCTTCCGGGAAACACCGGGGTGCGCAGCGTTACTGTCGTCTGTAAATCCTCCACCAAGGCGGATGCCTATTCCACTGCCCTTTTCCTGATGGGGCCGGAGCAGGGAATGGAGTTTTACCGGGCGCAGGGGGGCTTTGAAGCGGTCTTTCTCCTTGCAGATGGGACAACGCTTTGTACCGACGGCATTGCCTCTTCATTCTCGCTCGGCTGAGACAACGGGTAAGCAGTCTTTGTGAACGGGAAAAAGCTCCGCTAATCCTGTCGTGAGGTCGCATAATCCCTGATTAAAAGCCATCCCCCGCTTTCAAGTAGGGGATGGATTATTCGCCTTAAGGTCGTGGGAAATGCTAATATCTAATATCGAAGTGGTTTTTTGAGTAAAAAACGGTTTATAGCTTTGGCCTTATTCGCAAGAGGAACCGTGATTTGATCTGGAAAATGGGAAAAACCAATGTGATTCGAGGTTTGGCCGAATCAAGCGGCGAAAAATTCGAAGAAATCGATGGTTGCAAAGCCTGTCAAAGGTTGTTATAATGAGTCCTTGATGGAATCTTAATGCCAATCATCTTTTATGTAGAGAGAAAGGTGCAAAAACTGATGCCCTTAACAACTCAGAGCAAACGTAATTCTCCATCCCTGCCGATGCGTATGATTGCAGTGAGTTTTGCAGCGGTCATTTTGGTGGGAACACTCTTGCTCATGCTCCCCGTCAGCTCCAACGACGGCCAGGCGTCGGAGTTTCTCGACTGCCTGTTTACGGCGACCAGTGCGACTTGTGTCACCGGGCTGATTGTATTTGACACCTATGTGAAATGGTCGGTATTCGGCAAGGTTGTCATCTTAATGCTCATCCAGATCGGAGGGCTTGGCCTCATTACGTTTACCACATTTTTCAACGTTGCCATTGGAAGAAAGCTTGGACTGCGCAACATGCAGCTTGCGCAGGAGTCCCTCAATACCACCACGTTTTTTGATGTCACGCACCTGGTCAAAGCGGTCGTATTCATCTCTTTGGCAGTGGAATTCTGCGGGGCAGTGATTCTCAGTACCACCTTTGTGCCGAAATACGGCTTGGAGGGGATTTTTATCTCCATCTTCATGTCGATTTCCTCATTTTGCAACGCGGGTTTTGACTTGCTTGGTATGGAAGGCGAATATACGAGTCTGTGTAACTACAACGGCAACCCCGTTGTCATGCTGACGGTTTCCGCGCTCATTATCATCGGCGGCCTGGGATTTCTGGTTTGGAAGGATATTTATACCTACCGAAAGACCAAAAACCTGATGCTTCATACAAAGATTGTCCTGATCATGACAGGCCTCCTGATTTTATTTGGCATGTTGATGTTCCTCGTCATTGAGTGGAACAATCCGGCGACGCTTGGCTCCCTGCCGGTTTCCGAGCGCTTTACGGCGGCATTTTTCCAGTCTGTCACCTTGAGGACGGCGGGCTTTAATTCCATTGATATCAACTCCCTGCACGGGCTGACAAAGCTCGGCTGTATTGCGCTGATGTTTATCGGCGCAGCGCCCGGTTCCACAGCGGGCGGAATCAAGGTGACGACATTTGCCGTAATCGTGATGACCGTCATCTCAGTTATCCGCGGAAAAGGGGATACGATTATCCTCAAACGCAGGGTCGAAAAAAACGTCGTCTACAAATCCCTGGCAGTGGTGTGTATTGCTGTTTTGGCAGTTTTCATCTCTTCTGTCATCATTTACTTCACCAATCAGGCCCACGCAGAGGTAAATGGGGTGAACGCCCTGTTTGAATCCGTCTCCGCCTTTGCAACCGTCGGAGTGAGCACCGGAGTGACCGGTGTGGCGAATATACCCTCGAAAATCATTTTAATTATGACGATGTTTATCGGGCGTGTCGGACCGGTCTCCCTGGCGCTGGCGCTTGCCCTGCGCGGGAAACCCCCGAAGGATGTCATCATCCCCGACGGCAAGATTCTCGTCGGTTAATTCCCAGATATATCCCCTTGGTTTCTGCCGGGGAATGATATATGCACGCAGCGCCGTGCGGTCAGTCGCAACCTCCTGACCTAAAAACAAACTACGAAAGGATAACTGAACATGAAACAAACAAAAGTGCACTCCCTGGTGAGCTGCGCGCTGATTGCTGCGCTCTACGCGGCACTGACGCTCTGTCTCGCCCCGCTTGGCTTTGGAATCGTACAGATTCGCTTTGCGGAGGCGCTCACCATCCTGGCTGTCTTTACTCCGAATGCAATTTGGGGGCTGACGGTGGGCTGTATGCTTTCCAACGCGGTTGGATTTGCCATCGGCCTCAACCCTGCCGGACTTATCGACATCTTTTTCGGATCGGCGGCGACTTTGATTGCGGGACTACTCGCGTACGCGTTCAGAAACATCCGAATCAAAGGGCTACCGGTGCTCTCCACCCTGCCGCCTGTGCTTGTTAACGGAATTATTATCGGTGCGGAGCTGACCTTCTTTGAGTCAAGTCCGTTTAATTTCTCCCTGTACGGTCTCAACTTCCTGAGTGTTTCCGCAGGACAGGCCATCCCCTGCATCGTAATTGGGCTGTTCTTGTATTTTATCCTGACCAAGTCCGGTCTGGATACAAAGCTGTTTGGCGGTAGTATCAAGTAGGACAGGCTTTTCCCATTATTTAGGTTGCATCTCAGACCGCTCCGGCTTCTTACAGTCGGGGCGGTTTTTGTCTTTGGAGGGATTCTTGTTTAAGTTTGCTCCTTGCAGGTATGCTCGGTATATCTGCCGGTCCCAGGTTATTGGTACAGATCTGTCATCCTGAATATTCTCATCTTGGGGGGAACCCCCCAAAACAAAATATGCAAGCAGATTTGTTCCACTGATTGCGCCAAAGGCGCCTCAGGGTAAAGCCGCATGTACTGTAAAACAAAAAGCGGACGATGCAGTGCATCGTCCGCTTTTTTGATCCCCGAAGGACAGTTTTCTTAATCTCAAGTCTTAGATGATAGCCTGCAAAATGAAGTTGAGGATAAACAGGATGGCAACCGTCGCAATGATCGGATGAATTTGTTTCACCTGCTTTTTGCAAAGCTTGACCAGGCAGTAGAAGATAAAGCCTGCCGCAATGCCGTAGGAGATGCTGTAGCACAATGCCATGAACAAGCCGGCAAAGAATGCGGGAACCGCTTCCTCAAGGTCATCCCATTTGATTTCCGCAAAGGAGGAGACCATCATACAACCGACAATCACAAGTGCCGGAGCAGTTGCCGCAGAGGGGATGGCACTGACAAAGGTTGCGAGGAATGCACTGAGTGCAAAGCAGATTGCCGTAATTACGGAGGTAAGGCCGGTGCGTCCGCCTGCGCCGATCCCGGCGGCGCTTTCGACGAAGGTTGTGGTGTTGGAGGTACCGAAGATAGCGCCGATGGAGGTGGCGGTAGCATCTGCAAACAGGGCCTTGTCCATCTTGGAGGAGAAGCCTTTGCTGTTTTCCAGGGCTTTTTCATCTTCTTCGCTGAAAATACCGGTTCTGCGGCCGGTGCCGATGAAGGTACCGATCGTATCAAAGGTATCGGACATGCTAAATGCGAAAATGGTAATGAGCACCAGAGGGATCTGTGCTGGGTCTGCAAACAGGGAGGGCAGACCCTCAGAGGTGAAGATAGCGCCGAAGGTAGTCGGCAGGGCTTTGCATGCTTCGGTGAAGCTGACGGTATCCGCCGTGGTGGTGACGCCGAACGGAATACCAATCAGGGTGGTAATGATAATGGCGATCAGGATACCGCCCTTGACTTTGGCAATCGTCAGAATAACAGAAAGCACAATGCCGATCAGGAATACCCAAAGAACCGGCTGATTGAGAGTCGGGATGGAAGGAACGCCGCTCTCAAAGCTGATGAAACCGACGTTTAAAAAGCCAATGTAGGCGATGAACACACCGATACCGCCGCCGATGGCGTTCTGCAGGGATTTTGGAATCGCCTTGATGATAATTTTCCGGACCTTTGTAACCGTAATGAGAATATTGATAAGGCCACAGATAAAGACCATCGAGAGAGCCTGCTGCCAGGTGAATTTGAGGGCAAAGCAGACCGTATACACAAAGAAAGCGTTAAGCCCCATGCCGGGAGCCTGTGCATACGGGACATTGGCCACAAGGCCCATAATCAGGGTGCCGATGATGGAAGAGATAATGGTTGCGAGGAAAACCGCGCCCCATTCCATACCGGATTGGCTCAGGGTATTCGGGTTCACTGCGATGATATACGCCATCGCAAAGAAAGTGGTAATACCTGCGATGACTTCCGTCGAAAAGGTCGTGCCATTTTCTTTTAGTTTAAAGAATTTTTCCACGTTGTATCCTCCTTGAAGTAATTTCCGTACCCTAACATTATAGGGGATGCCGGAGTAAAAGGCAAGAAAATAGGACACAGAACCGTCACATTTTGTTAATATGTCGGGAGGTCTCGATTTCTTTGGTGAAAGTGCAGCAAATTTTAAAAAGAACTCAAAATAAGCAGCCGCGCTGCCTGTGGCATATATTTTTCTTTCCGGGCGCATAAGAATGAAGGGAAGAACAAACACGCGGAGGATAAAAAAATGGAACTGTACACGGTACTTTCGGTTGTGATACTGGCCGTTGTACTGGTCAATGGGTGGACGGATGCGCCAAACGCCATTGCCACCGCAGTGGCAACCAGAAGCCTTGGGGTAAACCGGGCCGTTTTCATGGCGGCGGCCTGTAATTTGCTCGGCGTATTCGGCATGACGATTGTGAGTGCCAATGTGGCGAATACGGTTTCCTCCATGCTGGATTTTACCTGCGGCGACGCCGAAAAAAGCGCTGCGGCCCTGCTTGCGGGAATGTGCTCGGTCATCCTCTTTTCCTGTGCGGCCTGGGTCTTCGGTATCCCGACCAGTGAAAGCCATGGGCTGATTGCGGGAATCACCGGCGCAGCACTCTACCTAAACGGGCTGTCCGCGGTGAACCTGCCGCAGTGGGGTAAAGTGATTACCGGACTCATCATTTCCCTGACACTGGGTTTTCTGCTGGGATATTTTTTCACAGTTCTGTGCCGGTTTCTAGGATATTTTCTCTCCCGGAACACTGCCGCCCGTCTGTTTGGCAGAGGCGAAGTGGCCTGCGCGGCAGCTATGGCAGTCGTGCATGGCGCGCAGGACGGACAGAAGTTTATCGGTGTATTCCTGATTGCCTCCATGCTCAAAAACGGGGTTTCCGCAGGGGAGACGGTGAATATCAGGGGGCATCTGGACGTGGTTGTGCTCTGTGCGCTTGTGATGGCGGCGGGCACGATGATCGGCGGAAAACGCATCATCAAGTCTGTTGGATTCGACATCACGCCGCTCAAACAATACGAGGGCTTTTGCGCGGATCTCGCTTCGGTATGCTCCCTGTTTGTCTCCACCATTTTGGGACTGCCGGTCAGCACGACCCACGTCAAGACAATGGCAGTGGTGGCGGTCGGGTTTTCGGATAAAGCAAAGCATGTGGAGATAAGGACAGTGAAACAGATGGTCTGCGCCTGGGCGGTGACCTTTCCGGTGTGTACAGCACTCGGATATCTCCTGACGGGCCTTGTACTTCGATTTTTCTTTTGAGAGAGGATAGGATACATATGGCGCTCAAACATGCTGAGCTTGCCCCGTTGTGGGAATTGATGCAGGTGGTCATACAGGCTGCCCGGCTACTGGAAAAATGTGCGGCAGAAAAACAGCCTGTCTCCGCCTTGCTGGGGAAAATTGAAAGACTGAGAGGACATTCTGCTGAGCTTGTGCAGGAGTGCACAGTGAGAATACAGGATACCTTTATCACGGCGATTGATTCCAAGGTCATGCTCTACCTGTTGTTTTACCTCTATAAGCTGTTGAGGAGCCTTTTATGCGCCGCGCAGTTTTTGCTCAGCGAGCAAAGGCTTGGAATCTCCGATTTGACCCGATATCTGGTGTGGCTGTGCGGCTATGTGGATAAGGTGGTAACCCGCTGCGAGCGGTCCTTCCGGCTGGTCTGCCAGAACAAAACCTGCAAGCTGGAGACAGTCTTTGATATCTCCGAAGGGGAAAAGCTCTCCCTGAGAGCATGCCGATATCTTTCCGGAAAGGAGGATTTCCGGCAGACTGCGGTTCTCGCAATGCTCCGGCAATGTGAAAATACAGCTTATGACATTGATGTATTCACAATTGAGCATAGCCTGTATGAATAACGAATAAACATCCGCCCGTCAAACGGGCGGTTTTTCACATGCGGGCATAGCCCTCTGTTCTTCGCGGACACGTCAAACGTGTATTGCGATCTGCCAGCCGCGCGGATACTGTTACTTGCCGCCCTTAAAAGGGCCGATTTCGCTTATAGTTAATTGTTCTCCCAGCTGATCTTCTTTCAACTGGTTCTTGATGTACTCTGCGATTCGCCTTGTGTTCTTCCCTGCTGTGTCCACATAGTACCCTTTGCACCAAAATTCTCGGCTGCGGTACTTATATTTCAGCTCGCCAAATTGCTCGTACAGCATCGTGCCGCTCTTTCCCTTCAGATATCCCATAAAGCTGGATACCGCCAGTTAAACTATGTATGTCATTCAAACCCATCTTGAATGTCCTCCTTTTGCTTACTTTTGTGCAGTTGGCAGACCGCACCCTTAGTATAGCAAAAGGAGTTTTTTTGTCGTCCTCTTTGCTAAAGCTTTTCTGAACCACAGGCCCAGCCTGTGGTTTTACGGACACAAAAAGAGCCGGCGGAATAACTGCCGATCTTTGGGTTCCCAGTGCAGGTACCTCCGCCCTGTAAAATACGGTCGTAGATGGTGGCTATCTGTCGCAGTCGATGGCGTAGGTGTCATAGGCGTAATCAAAGTGGTAGCCGAGCTTTTCGCTGAGTGCGACGGATTCCAGATTGGCGGCATCCCAGCTCGGATATCGTCCTTGTTCCAGGCAGGCAAGAATCAGGCGCGCCGCACATGCGGCCGCAAGCCCGCGTCTTCGGAATTCCGGGTGGGTGTCCACTTCAATTTCGATTCCCCCGTCGTAAACGGTGTAGGAACTTGCCCCGGCTACGAGACGTCCGTCATGAAGCGCACAATAGCCGAGCCCCCGGCGTTCATAGTCCTCAGGAGAGTCGAACTGGGAGCAGAAATCCCGGGAGAACTCCTGCTCCATGCACCTCCCGGCAAGCCGTTTGTCGATGCGTTTGATAGCAAAGCCCTGTGGCAGGCCCGAAACAAGCTGTGCAAGATGAGCTTTGTCAAAGACGTCCAGTTCCTTTTTGATGGCGTAGCGGGTGATTTTCTCCCCTCTGCCGGGGTGAGCCTGCTCAATAAGAGCTCCCCACCCTTCCGAAAGCGGGATGGCGAGCAGCACGGAAGAGGAAAATTCCGGCGGGATATGGCGGGCAAACTCCGCGGCCTGTGCGCGGGAGGAATCTCCCGCGAAAAAGCAAAAGTCCCCAATAAAAAGCTGTGCGCAGGAGGGAACCCCGGCATCATCTGCGAATGCGCGCCCCATATGGCCCTGCAGGCAGGATAACACCATGGTTTTCTTCGTATGGGAAAAGAGTGGGGTAAGAACTCCCCGGTTCTGTCCGAATAATTCTATCATGAGAAGGAAACCAGCCTTTCTGTCTTAAATTTTGAGCCTAAACCGGCATAGTGCCACGGGTCAGGCCTCATAATAGGTGTGATAGATACCGGTCTGGATCCGCCGGTGCAGTTCCCAGACATTGCAGTTTTGGTTTGCAAGGATGGAAAAGGCAATATCCGCCTGCCTGCGGGTAGTAAGAGATCATCGCGTCGGCCACCAAGAGAGCGCAGTAGTCCTTCCCGACCTCTTCATCGGCGTCGTCCACATGGCCGGAAGTATGGGTGAGCAAGTCCTTGAGTTTGACGTCCTGCGGGATTTTCTTGCCCGACAGGTCGATGATTTTGGTAATCCGATCCTCCAGCGAAAGGTTTCCCTGGGAGATGAACGGAAGAAATGCCGTCGCGGTAAAGACCTTGGAAATGGAGGCTGTGCCAGAGCGGGTCACCAAGGTGTTTTCCATGCGATTGGCGCGGTTGGCATAGCCATAAAACCCGAAGAACAGGGGTTAACTGGCGCAATCGGATCGTTGATATATTCTACTTTTTGTTGGAACGATATGGAGTGGACAAGCAGGCCGAAAGAACTTTAATTTTTTCTAAAGGGTTGAAAAGAGGCGCTTTTTCTGGTTTCTCCGCATTGTGCTTTTTCTTGGAATACGGTATAATAAGAGCACTTGGAGCGTGCAAGCGTCGGCGACAGGAGCCTAGTGCGAGTTTTTATTCAGGCAGCCGTGCACCCTGCTTTCTATGGAGTGCATCAGTGAAAAGCCGAATGCTTTGTGAATCCCGTGAGATTTTGAAACATACAGGATTTTTGCAGCAGGCAAAATGGATTCATCACTCATATCATTGATAGTATCGAGCCCAGTCGGGCACTGCAGAAATAGAGAAAACCAGCATATTCCAGAATATGGAGGGAACCTGATATGAAAGAACAGGACGTTTCTGAACTTTGCCGCCAGGTAAACCAAGTGGTAAAACAGGCGGTGGATTATGCACAGTCCCCACAATTTCAAAATAACATCCAGCGGGGCGTCGAAAAGACGGTCAACGGGGTCCGGAATACAGTTGAGACCATAACCAACAGTTTCCGTCAAAATCAAGGACAGGGCCCTTATCAGGGGCAAACCCCTTATCAGGGCCAGCAGTCGTATCGCGGCGGCAACTACCGCCAGAGGGTCGGAAGACCGGGACGGCCGGTGGTTTATCCGAATTATAATGCTCCACAAATGGTCCGTCCCCAGCCGGGGATGCCACAGGTGGCGGCAATGCCTAGGCAGAGCAGGGGCGGCGGTTATTTTGTCCTGGGAGGTATCTGTACCTTTTTATTTGGGGCAATGGCACTTTCCATGCTCACCGGCTTTTTCACCGCTCCGGGTAAGGTTATTACGCAGCTAGGCGGTTATCTTATCTCCCTCGGTCTCTTTGCCGGAGGGGCATGCGCCAGCTTTCTAGCAGGTGTACGAACAAAGGGATTTTATAACCGGAGAAACCGGTATTGGCAGGTTTTGCAGGGCCGGACCGTCTGTCCTCTAGCAGAACTGGCTGCAAGTGTTGATCGTCCAAAAGAGTTTGTCGTAAAGGACATGCAAAAAATGGCGAATAAGCGGTATCTCCCTGTGAGCTATCTCGATGCCAAAGGGGAAGCTGTCATTCTGGGATATCAAGCTTACCAGAAGTATTTACAGGAAGAACAGCAGCGCGAAGCGGCCCGACTGAAAGCCGAAGAGGAAAACAAAAAGCGCCCACCGGAAGTCAACGAGATGCTGCGGGAAGGATTTGAGTACATCCGCCAGATAAGGGAGGCAAATGACGCAATTCCGGGAGTGGAGGTCAGTGAAAAGCTTCAGCGCCTGGAAGAGGTAACCGCCAAAATTTTTGTCCATGTGGAGCACCACCCGAATAAACTGCCGGAAATCCGGAAATTCATGCAGTATTATCTGCCGACTACCCTCAAACTTGTGGGTGCCTACCGGGAATTTGAAGAGCAATCCCTGGAAGGGGAAAATATCAACCAGACAAAGCGGGAAATCTGCGACACGCTTGACACCATCAATATAGCGTTTGCAAACCTGCTTGACAGCCTGTTTGAGGACGACGCAATGGATGTCTCCGCCGATATCACCGTTTTGCAGGCCATGTTTGCACAGGAGGGTCTGACCGGCCACGATTTTAAGCGCAGCAATGAGCCGGAAAAACAGGAAAAACCAAAAGAAAATCCCAATATCCCGTTAGAATAGATAATAGGCCCATAAAAGGAGGAAATAGACAATGAGCGACCCTATAAATGAAGTCCCAACCTTGACCCTGGATCCTGTGGAGGAACAGCCTGTGGCTCCTGCCGCTCTCCAGTCCGTACAGCCGCAGTCCCCTTCGCAGGCGGTCTTTGACGACAGCATGCTCAGCGTGGAAGAGCGCAAGATGGTGGATGATTTCGCGGGCAAAATCGAGCTGAGCAATTCCAATCTGATTTTGCAGTACGGTTCCGGTGCGCAGAAGAAGATGGCGGATTTTACGGAGAACACATTGGAAAGCGTCCGCTCCAAAGACCTCGGAGAGGTTGGAGACATGCTGACCGGACTTGTGACCGAGCTCAAGAGCTTTGATGTAGAAGAATCAGAGAAGGGTTTCTTCGGCTTTTTCAAGCGTTCCGCTAACAAAGTCACCGCACTTAAGGCAAAGTATGACAAGGCAGAGGTCAACATCAATAGAATCTGCGGGGTTTTGGAAAACCATCAGATCCAGCTGATGAAAGACGTTGCTCTGCTTGACAAAATGTATGAGCTCAACAAGGTCTATTTTAAGGAACTGACCATGTACATTTTGGCGGGGCGTAAAAAGCTTGAAGAAGTTCGCTCTAAGGAATTGCCCGCACTGATGGAAAAGGCAAAGGCTTCCGGTCTTCCGGAAGATGCTCAGGCGGCAAACGATCTCGCCTCTATGTGCGATCGTTTTGAGAAAAAACTGCACGATTTGGAATTGACCCGGATGGTATCCATCCAGACGGCGCCGCAAATCCGTATGGTGCAGGGCAACGATACCCTGATGTCTGAAAAAATCCAGACCACTCTGGTAAACACTATCCCTTTGTGGAAAAACCAGATGGTGCTGGCGCTTGGCATCGCGCATTCCCAGCAGGCTGCCGCCGCACAGCGGCAGGTGACGGATATGACCAATGAGCTGTTGCGTAAGAATTCCCAGACGCTCAAGATGGCAACCGTGGAAACTGTAAAAGAATCCGAGCGCGGCATTGTGGACATTGAAACGCTCCGGGAGACAAACCAGAACCTCATCTCCACACTCGACGAGGTCATCCAGATTCAACAGGAAGGCCGTCAGAAGCGTGCGGATGCGGAGCAGGAACTTCGCCGCATCGAAGGCGAACTCAAGCAAAAACTGCTTGATATCCGTAGTTAATTTAAAAATGTTACCCTTATGGGTTTCTGTAAGAATACCGGATATGGTCAGGAAAACGCATAAAAACAGGGGATTATCCAGATGATGGAGTAGGATAGGTTGTCATGAAGCCGCCGAAAGTCAAAATCACTTCGGGGAACCGGGGGGAAAAATTCTCTACTGCAATGGGCAGTGTAACCCCGAAATAACTGGTTGAATGTCTGGCCGGTTATTTTCATGGCCGCCATCGGTTCCGTGGCAGAGGTGCTTGTCCTTTCCGGAATCGGCATGATTTTGGATGCACAGCGTCTCAAACGCATTTTATCTGGAAGGATTGGGCGTATTTTCCATCTCAAACCACAGGGTGTCGAGCGGGTGCAGGGATGGTTTTTGCGCAAAGGGGATGGCTTCCGTGTTTTTCTGACGGTTTATTCCGATCGTGCGATGCCTCATTTTAACTCCCACCGGAATGATAAAGATAAACACAGGAGGTATCCTAGTACTGACCACACTCGGTACCGCCATCTGGAATATGGGTTTGGTCTGGCTTGGAGTGTTCGCGGGGGACGTCTTGGGAAGCATTGTTGGTGATATGGGAATCTATTTGCGCGTTGCACTTGCCAAGAAGCAGCAGGCGGAGGAACTTTCCTCCGCCTGTTTTACTGTCGGTTTATTTTTGCTTCTCTGTCTCGGCTTCTTCCGGATGCTGAAGAAGATGGAGTTCTTTTCTCAAGGCTGCGACCATGTCAGCAAGGGCTTCCTTGGTCGGACGTTTGAGATTGTCAAACATCTGCTCTTTCGGTACCCACCAGACAGGGCCGCCCTCGTCCTCCGGAGTATCCCCGTGGACGCGCGGGAAGTAGTGCCAGAGCAGATGAGTGCCTTTCTTTCCGTGGAGCTCATACTGGACATGGTCGGGATGGAAGGTGTTGTAAACCGCCTTGCCGACCAGCGCCATATCCTGAAGGAACTGTTTTTGGAATTCCGGTTTAAGCTCGCTTAACTCCGAATAATGCTCTTTGCAGATAAAGACCGTGTATCCCTTAAAATACTGGTGATCGCCGATGACCACATATCCGGTCTCAAGTTCCGCCACGAAATAGGGGTTCATCCCTTTTTTAATCATATCAATTCGTTCACAAACGCCGCATCTCATGCTTTTAATACCTTCTTTCTTAAAGTCACTGTCCGCTCAAAACCCAAACACAAGATTTGTCCGGGTAGTAAGTCATAATTAAAATTCAAATTCCTCGCAAACAAAGGAGGTCAACAGCGCCGTACAGGCGTTTACATCCGCGATATCGAGTACCGAGACGGGCGTATGGACATAGCGGTTCGGGATACTGATGCCACAGCTTCTTACCCCATCGTTTGACTGGTTGATAGCGCCTGCATCAGTCCCGCCTGCTGCAAGTACTTCCATCTGGTAAGGGATGTTGTCGCGTTTGGCGACGCCGACCATGCGCTCTACGAGCATTTCGTCACAGATGACCGAGGAATCCATCACTTTGATGGCAGCGCCCCCACCCAGCACGACGTTGCCGTCTTTGTTATCCGGTGTGTCAAAGCTGGTGGTCACGTCGAGCGCAATGCCGATATCCGGATGAATTCCCTGAGCAGCGACTCCTGCCCCGCGCAGGCCAACCTCCTCCTGGGTGGAGAACACATAGTACAAATCGTTTTTGCACTCCATGATTTGTCGGATACTTTGAATGAGTATGTATGCGGCCACACGGTCGTCAAAGGATTTGCTCATATAACGCCCGCTGATCAGCTCGACGCATTCGCCGACGTAGTGCGCGGTGTCGCCCACTCGGATGTATTTCTCCGCGTCCTCTTTTGAGGCGGCTCCGATGTCCACATAAAGCTTGGAGACGTCGTTTTTTCCGACTTCTACGATATTGCTCTCGGTCATCAAAGCACCCTTAACACCGTTTTTAAACTCGATACGGTTTGCATAGGAGGTGTACATCGAGATGCCGCCGATGGCGCGCACCTTCAGGTATCCGTCCTCCGTGATTTTGGTGACCATAAAGCCGATTTCATCGATATGCGCGCTCGCCATAATTTTTTTCGGGTTGGTACCGGTTCCTTTTTTATAGGCGATAACATTGCCGAGCGCGTCAATTTTTATCTCGTCGACATAGGGTTTCACTGCATCCGCAACAAATCCGGCGACATCCCCTTCCCGTCCGCTTACACCAAAAATCTGAGTCAATTGTTCCAACATGTGTTCTCCTCGCTTTCTGTCTGATTGGCGCCTTTTCATCAAACGTCGGGAGTGCAGGCTTTTCAGAGCTTTTCCCGGCACGAGAGTATATTCCGCTTGTCTCACCCCGTTTTCAGGCGGCCGGGGCTTAAGACAACTTTATCATAGCATAACGCACAAAGTTTTTCAATTCGAAAACGGGAGATTTGTGTCAAAAGGAAAGAATAATTCCGACCGGGCAGTGATCGCTTCCCATAATTTCCGGACAGAGGAAAGAATCCTCCAGATACCCCTTCAAGTCCTCAGTAATGAGAAAGTAATCGATGCGCCACCCCGCGTTTCGCTCCCTCGCTTTGAACATGTACGACCACCAGGAGTAGGCGTCCGTTTTGTCCGGGTAGAGCACGCGGAAGCTGTCAAGAAAGCCGCTTGCCAACAGCTCAGACATCTTTTGGCGCTCCTCGTCGGTAAAACCCGCGTTTCCCTTATTAGATTTTGCGTTCTTCAAATCAATTTCCCTGTGGGCGACGTTCATATCCCCGCAGACGACTACCGGCTTTTTCTCTTTTAATAAGAGAAGGAAAGCACGAAACGCATCCTCCCACTGCATCCGATAACTAAGCCGGGTGAGTTCCCGCTGCACGTTGGGAGCATAAACGTTGACAAGGAAAAACTCCTCATATTCAAGTGTGATGACCCGCCCCTCATGGTCGTGCTCTTCTACGCCGATACCATAGCTCACGGAAAGCGGCTCGACCTTTGAGAACACGGCGGTCCCGGAGTATCCTTTTTTCTCTGCAGAGCACCAGTATTCATGGTATCCCTGCATCGGGATTTCCGCCTGGCCGGGCTGCATCTTGGTCTCCTGCAGGCAGAGGATATCCGGGTCAAGAGAAGCGATACTGTCCATAAAGCCTTTATTCATACAGGCGCGCAGCCCATTTACATTCCAAGAAATCAGTTTCATTGGTATCCTCCTGTTCAGATGGATTCATAGAGCTCACGGCACAAAGCCTCAACGGTGATGCCGCTCACCCGGATATTGCATGCGTTTTCATAAATGGGAACACGGGACGCATGCCTTGCCCGCAGGACGGCTTCTCCTCCCTGTGCAAGCGGACGGGTTTGATCCCCTTTTAAAAGCTCCACAATGCGGTCAATCGGGGTATCAAGCCACACAATCAAACCGGTACTTCGGAGAGTTTCTACGTTGCGCGGATCGAGCACGGCGCCGCCTCCCAGTGCAATGATGGCTCCTTTTCTCGATGCAGCCTCCTGTACGGCATCCCGTTCCAGTGAGCGGAAAGCATCCTCTCCATGTTCTTTGAAAATAGCGGAGATGGGCATTCCCTCCCGCTGCTCGACAAGCAGGTCGGTGTCAAGCGGTTTGATCCCAAGCAGTTCCCCAGTCCGTTTAGCAACGGAAGTTTTGCCGCAGCCCATAAAGCCGCAGAGCACGAGATTATCCTTGCCATGCCGCTCGTGCAGGCGCTTGAACATCAGTTGTGCGGCGAGTTGTTCCTTAATTCGGCCTAGCTGTGCCTTATCAAAGCGGGTGCCTAGCCAGATTTCCTGTGCTTTGGCCGCCTGTCCGACCAACATGAGCAGGCCGTCCTGATGGGGGATGCCGCGCTGTGCCGCCTCTACCAGCAGCAGGGTCCGGCGGGGATTATAAATGCAGTCAAAGATATATTCCGCCTCTGGGCAGTTTGTCAGGGCAAGAGGGGAGTTTTCCTCCTCCGGTGACATGCCGACCGGGGTTCCATTAATAATAATCTGCGCATCATGCGGAGTATGGAGAAAATCCGTCAGCTGCACCGAATACCCGGAGCGGATAAGCCATTCTTTGAGTCTGAGCGCGGCGTCCGACTGTGGGCATCTGGCACAGACGGTCACCTGCGCTCCCTGCTTGGCACAGAGGTAAGCAGCCATCGCACTTACACCCCCGTTTCCGAGAACCAGGGCCTGTTTGCCCTTCAGGGAAATACCGTCCATTGCAAAGGAAAGCGACATGCCGTCGATATCGGTGTTGTAACCGTAGGCTTTACCTTTTTTAAAATGTACGGTGTTGACGCTGCCGAGCGCTTTCGCTTCCTGCCCGATTTCATCAAGAAGGGGCAAGATGTTGATTTTGTGCGGGATGGTGAGGTTGAACCCGCAGAGCTTTTTTCTGGCAAGTACAAAGGCGCTTTCTAGTTCTTCGGGGCGTACCTCCACCGCAATGTAATCCGCTTCCACGCCGCTTTGTGCAAACAGTGCAGCGTGGAGCTGCGGGGAAACTGAATGCGAAACCGGAACCCCGAACAGGGCAAAAGTGGGACGCTTCGGCTCAAAGTCTTGAAATTGGGTGGGCGTCAAAATCATGCTCTATGGTCCTTTCCAGCGGTGCACAGGGTTTCAAGCAGACTGCACAGGGATTGTTCAAACGCCGCGTCGTCAGCCGCAGTACGTTTGTGATTTCCCCGCGTTCTACCGCCGCTGCGGCGCACTTTTTGTCCGAGATGGCGCTCAAACAAAAGTTGATCGATGTTTTCGGCCGTGTAAAGCATTCCGCTCGGGTGGATAGGATGTGCGCGCTTGGACAGTGCCATGGCGGCAACCCCGTAATCCTGCGTTACCACGATATCCCCTGCGTAGACAAGGTTTATCAGCTTGAAGTCCGCACTGTCTCGGGCTTTGTCCACCGTGATAATACGGCTGTAGCCGTCGAGGAGTTCGTGGCTGGTATCGGTCACCATGGTGACCGGTACGGCGCGCCGCTTCGCCTGCGCCACAATGATTTCCTTGACCGGGCAGGCGTCCGCATCGACGTAAATGTGCATGGTTCTGCGCCTCCGCTTCTTTTTTGTATCATACCTTAAGAAGAGTGAGAAAACAAGAAAATCAGGCGCTATTGCATCCAAAGCGCCTGATAACTTCTGTCGGTTAAAATTCCAGGTCATGCCCGGTAAGGTTGCGGTGGATTCTGCGCAAAACAGCAATGGCCTCCTCGCGTTCCTTTGGAGTAAATCCGGCAAAACAGACTTCTTCCTGTTCCCGCAAAAAGACTTCGCTGACCCGCTGGTGCGCGTCGCGTCCTTTTTGAGTCAGATGGACGGTCATGACGCGTTTATCTTCGGGCAGGCTTCTGCGTTCAACAAGGCCGGATTTTTCCATCAGACTCAAAATGCTGGTGATGGTGGCTGGTTCCAGCTGGCATTTTTCTGCGATGAGCTTTTGGTTGCAGCCGTCGTATTTGACCAGCATGTCGAGCAGCATCGGCTGGCCGCGAGTCAGGCCGTTCTTGGCAATTCCCTCCCCCGCGTGTTTGCGGTGTGCATTGGCAATTCCGCCGAGTAATTTGTGAAACACAGGATCCTGCAATTTGGTTCCCTCCTAATAATTAGGAAAATTTCTCCCTTTCCTATTATAACGGTCAATTTTTTCAGTTGTCAATTAAAAAAGTCCCTATTCCGGCTTTTTTAAGGAAGTTTAAGGATTTACAGGTTTCTCAATCGGACAACTTGTGGTATAATAAAAATAAATCAAAATTTTCATGGCCCGCCATGAGGCGACGTCCAATTATCCCATTCATGCTTTGCGTTCATAGGATAAGAAAAGCACTTGGTAAGTACAAGCCAAAGGAACTGGAGCTTCGTGCGCAATTCCGCTTCGCGAATATCTACAGATAAATCATCTTACCTTGTTTTCTTGGCATGCCTGGGGTGACGGGCAATGATAGCACTCGCGCAGGGCAATCGTGGAATTGCCGGTTTTCCCCGCTTTTTGTTTTCAGCAGGTACACAGGCAGAACTATTTCCTGACGAACCTTTTGGCTGCATGAAGTGCATGAAAACGGACCATGCTTTTGATGATAGATCCAGGAAGACAAAGTGCAATAAGGAAGGAACACCAATTATGCCGTTTGAAGTTTGCATGCAGCCGCTTCCCGTGGTGTGGGATACGCTCCCGGTGGCGAAGCTAACAAAATATCCTTTTGCAAAGGGAGCCTACCGCCCGTTTTCCCAGGCCAGAATTTGCTGTGTGACCGGGCAGGGGCTGTTTGTACGCATGTGGTCCTTTGAGGTGGAATACCGCTGTGAGGAGACGGAACCGAGGGTCTTGCTGGAGGATAGCTGCATGACGGTCTGCCTTAGCGCTGAGGGAGAGGAATACCTCCGCATAACTTCGAATGCGCGCGGAGTCCTTTTCATTGAAAAATGCCGGGGAGAAACCGTGGTAGAAGAATATGAGCCGGCCTGCCTGCATGCACTCCACGCATTCACAGGGGAAGATTTGCAAGGGGAATATTGGGGAGTGGAATTTTTCATCCCCTATGAGTTGCTCCACACAAAGCTGGGGTTTCCTGCCCTTGAAGCAGGGTTTGTCTTTCAGGGAAATTTCTATTGCACCAGACTGGACGGGATCAAAGACCATTTTAGCTGCCTGTTTCCCGTACACAGTGAAAGGCCGGTATTTTTGCCAGAGTCTTTCGGGACATTTGAAATCGTAGATTATTGACGGAAAAAGGAGATAGGTCTATATGCGTTCCTTTGGTAAATTTTTGGCATGGACATTCGTGATTGTCGCAGTCATCGGCGGAATTCTTGCATTTGTCGACTACTTGTATGAAACTTATGCAAAACATTACATTTCTACTCAAAATGACGATGAATAAAGACGGGGAGCCGGTCCGGTTCCCGTCTTTTTCCTGTAAATACTGTTGGTTTGTCAAAGATGTGTTACACATTAGGGAAAGCGAATAAGACCTGCTTG
>UQSL01000023.1 GCA_900543705.1 uncultured Oscillospiraceae bacterium | reverse complement strand
TCACAGCGCATAGAAATTTTTTCACAGGATCACCCCTTTTCAAGTTAAACGCCCAACCGGCAATTGCACTTCCGTCAAACGATCAAAAGTAATGGTATGCAGCGGCTGAGTTTCATCAAAGAATTTTAATCGTTGCTTTAGAATATGCTCCAGCCTTTTGTCTATCTCATCGTGTGTCATGTTGCTTTCCAGCTCCTTATGAAAAGATTAGCACAGGGCGGTTGGTCTTACATGTTAAGGGTTCCTTTGTTGGTTATTTGAATGCAGCCTCACTCACTTTGGAAGCTTCTATATAGTTACCTTTTTCCATGTCCTTTTGATCAAAAAGATTACCGTCCACAAGGCACGATATATTACATGCAGAAGAACAATCACATAAATACAGGGCAAGGGTGTTTTCCCGTCCAGTCCGGACTTTTTGCAGTTTCAACATCATTTTCCTCCCGTCTGCCAACCGCCCTGTGCCAACGGGCGTGTTTATTCGTTGAGGTACAGCTCCGCCTTATTTTGGAGCTGCTCAACGGTGGTATCGATATCCGAGGCGCCGTCCCAATACGGCTGAAGCACTGGACGCAGGATTTCATGGATAAATTTATTGTCCAAGAACAGCGCCGAGGTAACTTCCCCATAGGAAAGAATATCTTTTTTTGTCTGATCGTTGAGCGCATAGGACCGTTTTGAAAATTCCTCCTTCTCCTTTTCTACAACATCCTTCTTGACCGGGAATCCGCTTGAAATCCCGATATCCGCCTGAATCGTATCGGAAAGCAGGAATTCGATAAAAGAAAATGCGCGCAGCTTATTTTTACTGTTTTTGCTGATAGCCACTCCATCAAAAATCACCGCATAGCTGCCGGAGCTGTGTTTGCAGTCGGCGGCCGGATAAACGCGCGGGACTGAGTCCCGGGGCAGCTTCGACACCTCCTCTTCCAGCAAAGCGGTCGGTCGGATCATTGTATAGGAAAAGATAAAACTTCCCGCATGCAGCGCCAGGATACTATCTCCCTCGTACTGCGTCATTATTTTGAAGTCGTTTTTTGTGATGTCATATACTTCCTTGGTGTTTTCGAGCAGCTTTTTAAATTCCTCCGTTGCAAAGGTGCAGGTATTGGTGTTGTAATCCATAAAGTAATTCAGCGAGTACTCGATGTTCGCGGTTATCTGCGGCATCAGAACCACATCGGGATCCGCTTTGACTTTATCCGTCAGGATCCTGCTGTAATCCGAGGTCAGAAAATTAAAATCTGTCGGGATGTCATATTTTTTGAGCGTCTCTTCCGTAGAGACATAAGCCGGCACAAAATAGGACAGGGGAACCATCACCCTTTTCTTATTGACAATCCCGCTGTCCATCACGATTTCATTATACTGGCTCAAATCGACGCCGGCCCTGTTGAAATAGGGAGTGAGGTCCACAAACATGTCATTGTTGGCAAACGGCATAAAAGCGTAACTGATGACTTCGTTACAGTCAATCAGGTCCGGCCCTTTTCCTGCCAGAACTTCTGTGTTCAGGGCTTGGTCCAACTTTTCCCGGTTATCGAAGGTTTTGACGACGACCTCATCCTTCCCTTTTACGGCGTTATACCGCTTCGCCCCTTTCGCCAGATAGGTATGCTCTGAAGTAGTATATAATACCAGTGGCTCTCCATTATCCCCGGTGTCGATTGTGCCGCTGGTATCAAGTTCCGTTTTTTGTGGTTTCTCGCAGCTTGAGAGAGTCAGCAGCATAACGGCAGCCATCACAGCGCATAGAAATTTTTTCACAGGATCACCCCTTTTCAAGTTAAACGCCCAGTTTATCAATTAGCCATTTCAGGCAGAGTTGTTGTTCTGATTCTATCGTAGAAACACAAATGTTTTCTTCTGGTAAAATCCTACAATACCTCTCCTTTATTTTTTTCATTTTATCCATCCCTAATATATCGTAATTTATTGTTGCATAGGAAAATTCCACGGTTTCATAATCAAACCGAAAATTTGAAATTCCAAATACATCAACCGGTATCGGCAATCTTCCCTTTACGCTCTCCGTCAAATTACGGAGAGCGTTATCCTGATAGTTATCACCGGGAAGCATCATGATCATAAAATCAGGTATGACCACCTGCAAGATTTCATAATATAACATGCCGAAATTATAATCCACTTTATCATGACATGGCAGAATCCCTCCCGGGATCCCGATCAAAATCACATCTGGGTTCTCTTGATCGATGAGATGTCTTATGTAATTTTTGAATCCCCTGATTTTTTCTCCTTCTGTCCTCTCCGCCTGAAACATAAAATCAGGGATTGAATGAAACCCGAACACCTCAGAATATGGTTTAGAGCCTATATATAAAATTTTTAATCCTTCCTCCTGAAGGTTTTTATAGAGCATCATTTGCATTTCAAATTTGGAATTTCCTTCATGAATACTCCCTACCATAATAACGGGCACTTTTAATTCGATACCGGTAAAACCAGTATCACAGGACTGATAACACAAGTCCTTATAATGAATAAATTCACCCGGCGTCTCCTCAGCATAAGATTTTAAAAACGCAATGACAGATGGATCGATATCATCCAGACACATGATTTCTTTTCCACAATCCAGGGCATAAAGAATATTTTTAATAATCGTTTTAAACCCACTTTTTCTTAAAGCGCTGCTGCATTCAGCCCAGATAAGCGTATCCGCCTTTTCGCAGCTTTCATGAAATGATGTTGTAACCGTAATCCCTGTAGGCTTTCCTTCATCGGCAAAGGCGGCATCCCGACCGCTTAACAATAACCCCGGTAATGTATCTGCCCCTACAATATCAAAGTCGGATAGTATCTCCCGATACCGGATGAAAGGCGTGACATTATAATTATAGGGATATATTAAAACGTTATTTTTTTTCATCCCAACTCACCCATTTCTTTTGTTTCCATCATAGCTATTTTAATTCGAAGCAAATCGTCTGTTTCCTTTCTAACCGCCATACAATTTTGCTTCAACAGTTTCGTTGAAATCTCATCCGAATAACTTTCTAATTTTGCCGCACAGATTGTACAATGTGAAAAGGCCCAGCATTTCTTGCAGTCATTTTCAATCAATTGCGAAAAATTCAACAATCGACTGATTTTTTCCAAGTCAAATCCCTCTCTTATATTTCCAATCTTCATGTAACTTTTTGTCTCATTGCAACGTTCGCACGCAATGAACTCTCCCTCATACGTCACAAAAAGCTTTGTTACTCCTGGAATACACGGACCCGAATGATTCGATTCGACAGGAAGTTCTATCTGCTTTTTCTCAAGTTGCTCCATTTGTTTTAAAGTTTTTTCCAAATGACTTTTCGCGGAAACTTTCACGGCGGTTGAATCCCTATAAACGCCATTCCCATATAATAAACCGATAAGCCTGTTTATTTTTTCCCGCCTTAAAAATTCATTCCCGATATACAAACGAGTGCCAAAAGGAGGATTGACCAAATCAGTATTAACAGGAGTATCCTCAAAGAAATCCTGAGCAAAAAATTCGTCAATTGCTTCCAAATTGTTTTCCGGATCCACTACACTGTTGTAAGAGATTTTTTTCTTTAATGAGGGAACTTCTCTCAGCAAAAAATCCAAATTTTGAAAAATTTTATCGAAAGTCCCCTCTCCATTTACTTCCAATCTTCGATTGCGGTCATGAATTTCCTTTGGGCCATCCAAACTAACCATAATATGGATATTACGTGTTGCAAAAAATTCAGCCATCTCAACTGTCATAAGGGATGCGTTTGTTGTCATGCTAAATATTATTTCTTTTCCTTCTAGTTTCTTTTCGATATACTCAATTGTCTTTTTGATCAAAGGCCATTCCAGCAAAGGCTCTCCACCATAAAATCCGACATAAATGGTATTACAGTCTCTAGTCCGGTCAATGAAAAAATCGACGGTTGCTTTTGCTGTATTCCAATCCATCCGTTTCGAACTATGAGAGCGCTGTTCTACTCCATCTCCCAGGGTATATGGACAATAACTACAACGAAAATTACACTGTTGCGTCACCTGGAGTATTAAAAAACTGAGTTTGTTCTGTGTATAATAATCCAAATCTTGTGTGCGAATATCGTTTAATACTTGAACCGTTCTATCTTTCAAATATCCCCGGGAGATAAGATTCTGATATTCTTCTTGAACATCAGTATATTGATTGATGAAATCAATATCTCTTTTTTCCTTAAAACATTGATACAGTCTTTCACTGATTTGTATGATTGAATTTGTATTAACATCAAACAGATAGGAATGGTAGGGACTCTTTATCAAATGAATATTAGGAACTCCGGGACTCATAGCTATACTCCTTCCATATTATTTTAAATTTTACCATTATTATAGGACTCAAGAAAAAATTTTCAATAGAATATTAAAGTTTTATTGATATTTACCCTTCATAATTTGAATGGCTGCTTACCTGATCGTATGTTCCAAAACCCCATCGGGCTCGCGCCGGATGTACCGGTATTCCTCCGGTGTCAATCCGTTCTCCCGCAGTTGCATAAAAAATCGCCCGCTCTCTTTTTACGATTCCTGTCTCTGTTCTCGCAGGCGCCGGGAAGCACAATCGATCATTGCCTCTTTCCCGCTGATACAGTATAATAGGGTAGACCACAACAAACGAGGATAAAATTGACGGAGGGTTCTCCATGGACTTTACAAAAGTATCGATTTACACCACCACCCAGGGCGTCGAGCCGGTCTGCGGCCTGCTGATGGATATCGGGGTAACGGGCTTTGAAATTGAAGACGCACAGGATTTCCAGGACTTTTTAAGCGACACCACCATCCACTGGGACTATGTGGAGGAGGAACTGATGCAAAAAATGGAGCACTGTGAAACCTGCGTAAAGATTTACCTGCCGAACAATGCCCAGGGCCATCAGATGCTTCTGGATACCAGGGACACGCTTGCAAGGCTCAAAGCGTCGGATTCCGGAGAGGAGTTCGGCCGCCTGGCGCTCGACTGCGAGGGCATCCGGGAAGAGGACTGGGCCAACAACTGGAAGCAGTATTTCAAGCCCTTCCCGGTAGGGAAGAAACTCTACATTAAGCCGACATGGGAAAGTGCCAAGGGAGCGGAGGGACGCGAAATCCTGGAGATTGACCCCTCCTCCAGCTTTGGGACGGGCCAACACAACACCACCCGCCTGTGCCTTCAAGCACTGGAGCAAACCATTCGGACGGGTGACAGAGTGCTTGACCTCGGGTGCGGCAGCGGAATCCTCTCGATAGCGGCGCTCCTGCTTGGTGCGTCAGAAATAACCGGCGTGGATATCGATGAAAATTCGGTAAAAATTGCCGGGGAAAACCTTAGGCAAAACCGGATCGAAGAGGACCAGTTCTCCCTGTTTTGCGGAGATATTACCTCCAACCCCGGCCTGCGGGAAACAATTGGCTTGCACGCCTATGATGTGGTGGCTGCAAACATCGTCGCGGACGTGATTATCGGGATGTCCCCCTGTTTCCGGGAATTTTTAAAGACGGAGGGGACGCTGCTTGTCTCCGGCATTATCGCAAACCGCAGGCAGGATGTGCTGGACGCCTTGGGACAACAGGGCTTTACCGCGACCGCTGAGTACGAGAAAGAGGACTGGATGGCTTTCACCTTCCGCCTTGCCGAGTAAAGGAGAACCTATGCCCATATTTTTTCTTGATAAGGCCCCCGAAGGTGCACAGGCCGTCATCTCCGGGGCGGATGCAAAGCATATCTCCCGGGTGCTGCGCATGCGGGTAGGGGAACCGATTACCCTATGTGACCAGCAGGGCTACGACTATCACGGCGAAATCGCCCGAATCATGGACGACGCAGTTTTAATTTCTGTTGCGAAGCAGGTGAAATCCGTCAGCGAACCGACCGTACAGGTACACCTGTTTCAGGCAATGCCAAAGTCGGATAAGATGGAACTTATCATTCAGAAAAGTGTAGAGCTTGGCGTTACTGAGATAACGCCGGTCTTTACCAAGCGCTGTGTTTCCCGCCCGGATGCGCGCTCGATGGCAAAGAAGCTTGAGCGGTATCAGAAAATTGCACTGGAAGCCGCCAAACAGAGCGGGCGCGCACGTATCCCTGTCATACACGAGGCGGTGAATTTCTCCCTAGCCTTACAGCAGATGGCGGAGTACGACCTGCCGCTTTTGTTTTATGAGCGCGCGCAGTCCTCTTTGAAAGACATCCTGTTAAAGGGTTTTTCGAGTGCTTCCATTCTCATCGGGAGCGAAGGCGGCTTTGAGGAATGGGAAGCGGAGCAGGCCATGCTGGCAGGTTGTCAGACTGTCTCGCTTGGCCCAAGGATTCTGCGGTGCGAGACAGCCCCGCTTGCCGCACTCTCGGTATTGATGTTTTCAAGCGGAAATCTATAATACAATTGTATTTCAAATTCTTTTGATAACATCACACACACTTCCAGCAGCCCTTTCCACGTATCTTCCGGAGAGGGCCGCTTTTTGTCAGACAAGCGGAGGGGAATCCCTCCCGTACGCCATTTCTTGCGGATACCCGCCTTGTTCCCGCCCCATAATGGGATCCTTTCATATCATTACTGTTTTTTGCTTCCAGTTCTGGCCGTCAATGGCTGGGACTGTGCGTCATTTTTTTCTAAACGCACCTGCCGATTCTTTCAAACATACAGTATAATAGAACGGAGTGTGAAGCCGATGAGTTGTCAATATAAACTGAGTTGCGAAACCAAAAACTATTTGAACCGGTTTTATGAGATTTTGGACGACATGATTGCAACCATGATGGATGCTCCCCTGACAGACAGCATCTCCCACAATTTTATCGAGCAGATGATTCCCCATCATCAGGCTGCCATTGAGATGTCCCAGTCTGTCCTGAAATATACCAATCTGGCGCCCCTCCAAGTGATTGCCGCAGGAATCATTGCTACGCAGACGAACAGCATGGAAGACATGCGCAGTGTCCTTGCAACCTGCAGGGAAGAAAAAAGTTCTGAACAGGACCTGAATCTCTATCAGCGGCGGTTTGACCAGATTACCCAGACCATGTTTACCAACATGGAGAATGCCCGCATAACCAACAACATCAGCGCTAATTTCATGCGGGAGATGATTCCCCACCACAGAGGGGCCGTTCAGTTGTCTGAAAACGCCCTTCATTTTGAACTCTGTCCGGGATTAAGGCCGATTCTCCAGAATATCATGACTTCCCAAAAAGCCGGTATTCGAAAAATGGAATGCCTGCTGAGGTGCATTTATACCTTTTAAAACGCAAATTTTATCGGATATTTTCCGTTTGTACGATACATCCCTTTTTCCTTTTTCGAGTCCATCTTTGTTGAGCTTATAAATCCATCTTCAGCGCTGTCTCAGGCAAGCCCTTAAGTTGTAGTTGGTATTCCGTCTGCCCGCGGGTCAGGGCAGTTCTGGCCGTTTATTTCCCCAAAAAGGGCAAAATGAAAAAAGAACCGATTGTCTTTTGACAATCGGTTCTTTTTCAACTCATAGATTGCATGGATAGAAAAGTTACCCGCCTGTAGCGTGGGCACTGCGACAGATAAAAGAAATACCTGCGGTGAGCAAGTTGCCCGCCGCAGGTATGGTGCGCCAGGAGGGACTCGAACCCCCGGCCTACTGGTTCGTAGCCAGTCACTCTATCCAGCTGAGCTACTGGCGCATCTCAAAAAGCCCGTCCTTTTTCAGAACGCTCGATTATTATAGCATGTCCATGAAGTTTTGTCAACCTTTTCATAAAAGAAAAGCCGCCTGCTACAGGCGGCACATAGTTTCTTCGTTACCGCCTCAACACTTGATGAGAAACCGCTTGGCATCCTCAATCAGCCTGCGGTTGTTCTCATGTGTCACCTGGCGCTGGGCGTCTTCAATGGAAAGCCATTTCAGGTCACTTATCTCGGCTTCCTGCCTGTGTTCCTGTCCGTCCACGACTTCCCCTAGGAAGTAAACAACTTCTTTCATCACATTTGGCTTTGGGGAGTATTCCACGCTCTCGCGAAACCCCTCTTTGAGCCGGACTTTCAGCCCGGTTTCCTCCAGGATTTCCCGGTGCGCCGTCTGAAATTCATTTTCCCCAGCCTCCACATGGCCCTTTGGAAAAGCCCAGTGCCCGCCGTAACGGTGTTTGACCAGCAGGAGCATAGGCTGTCCGTCCTCTCCAAACTTGTACACGATTGCTCCACAGGATTTCTCATGCTTCACAAGCTGCACCTCCCATACCCATTGTACTTCTATCATCATGATAATGGCAGTATTCTTCTATTCCAACCACTCTCCAAAGAAACACAGAAGAGAAGGGAAAAAGCCCTCGCCCTTCTGTTATTGATGACAGATTTATTTCTTTTTGCTCAGTGCCTTCATGCGCAGGCTCTTGTCCAGAATCTGCTTGCGCATGCGGATACTCTTCGGTGTAATCTCAAGCAGTTCATCATCCGTGATGAACTCCATGCACTCCTCCAGGCTCATCTGGCGGTAGGGAACCAGGCGCAGTGCCTCGTCCGAGCCGGAAGCACGCATATTGCTGACATGCTTTTTCTTGCACACGTTGACCACCAGATCCTCCGCTTTCGGAGAGGAACCGACAATCATGCCCTCATAGACCGGAGTGCCCGGCCCAATAAACAGGGTGCCGCGCTCCTGCGCGTTGTACAGGCCGTAGGTGACGGCTTCACCGCTCTCAAACGCGATGAGTGAGCCGCTCGGGCGCAGGGCGATATCGCCTTTAAATGGCTCATATCCCTCAAAGATGGAGTTCATGATGCCCTCGCCCTTGGTATCGGTTAGGAACTCGCTGCGGTATCCGAACAGGCCGCGCGACGGAATGGAAAACTCAATGCGCATACGGCTACCGTGGGGCATCATCTGTACGAGCGTGCCCTTGCGGGAACCCATCTTTTCCATGACCGAACCCATGTATTCCTCCGGCACATCGATGACAAGGCGCTCCATTGGCTCGCAGAGCACGCCGTCGACCTTGTGCATCAGCACATGAGGGGTGCTCACCTGAAACTCATAGCCCTCACGGCGCATGGTTTCAATCAGAATGGACAGGTGCATCTCGCCCCTGCCGGATACCTTAAAGGAATCCGTGGAGTCGGTTTCCTCCACCCGCAGGGAAACGTCCTTGAGCAGTTCACGGAACAGCCGTTCGCGCAGCTGGCGGGAGGTGACGAATTTGCCCTCCCTACCGGCAAACGGGCTGTCGTTGACCGAGAAAGTCATCTCCAAGGTCGGCTCGGAAATTTTGACAAACTCAAGCGGGTGCGGATGCTCCGGGTCACACAGGGTATCCCCGATGGTAATGCCCTCGATGCCGGAAACACATACGATGTCCCCGGCTTTCGCCTCTTCGACCTGGACTCTTTTGAGTCCTTCAATCTGGTAGAGATTGACCATCCGGCCTTTATAGGGGTCTTTCTGCTTATGGTAATCGCAGATGACTGCGTCAGTATTCTGCTTGAGTGTTCCGCGCTCGATTCTGCCGATGGCAATGCGCCCGACATACTCATTGTAATCGATGGAGGAGACGAGCATCTGGAACGGCGCGTCAAGCTCGCCGCGCGGGGCCGGGATATAGTCGACAATCGTGTCGAGCAGGGGAGAGAGGTCGACGCCTTTGACGTTCTGGTCGCGGGATGCGGTTCCCTCGCGCCCGGAGCAGAACAAAATCGGGCTGTCAAGCTGCTCATCCGTTGCATCGAGCTCCATCAACAGCTCGTAGATTTCCTCAATGACGTCGTCAATGCGTGCGTCCGGCTTATCAATCTTGTTGATGACAATGATGACGCGGTGGCCGAGTTCAAGCGCTTTGTGCAGGACGAAGCGGGTCTGGGGCATTGGTCCCTCCGCCGCATCGACAAGCAATATGACGCCGTTGACCATCTTGAGAATGCGTTCCACCTCACCGGAAAAGTCCGCATGCCCCGGCGTGTCAATGATGTTGATTTTGATTCCCTTATAGTGTACCGCAGTGTTTTTGGCAAGGATGGTGATGCCCCGTTCGCGTTCCAGCGCATTGGAGTCCATCACGCGGTCTTCGACGACCTGGTTTTCCCGGAATGCGCCGCCCTGTTTGAGCATCTCGTCGACCAGGGTGGTTTTGCCGTGATCGACATGCGCGATAATGGCGATATTTCTTAAATCTTCTCTAATCAAAGTAGTATTCCCCCGTTTCTTTTCCGAGATAGTGGCGTTTGCCTTGAAAATACCCCCGCCAAACGGCGTGGGGCAGTATCCGACGATATTTGCATGATCATTTTTATTATAGCACCTTTTTCGGCACTTCTTACAAAAAAAGAACAAAATTATGACAGAAAGTAACCGGTGCAAAAGCGCCGGTTTTGTTCAAACATCCTGTGGTCACCGGGATTTCGGGAAAATCCCGGTTATTTTTATCATATTTGCCGGATTTTCTCCAATTTTTATCTGCGCAGTCACTGAAAAGGATGCCCGTCCTTGACTTTTCTCCTCAGCCTGTGGTTCCAGACCGGAATACCCCATTTAGCCCAGGGGCTGGTAATGGCGCACCAGGGAGACCACTCGTCCAAGAATACGCACCTCATCGACAATGATTGGCTCGTACGCTTCATTTTCCGGCATCAGGCGAAAATGCCCGTCTTCCTTATAAAAACGTTTGACCGTCGCCTCATCCTCAATGAGGGCAACGACGATTTCCCCGTTTTCAGCGACCGGCGTCTTGTGCACGACAATGATGTCTCCGTCCAAAATCCCGGCGCCAATCATACTGTCCCCGCGCACTTTCAGGGCAAAGAGCTCTTTCGGGGGATAGCCGTGCTGAACATCGATGGGTAGGTACTCCGTGATATTTTCCACCGCCAGAATGGGCTGTCCGGCTGTGACCGTTCCCATGACCGGAATCTGCATGGCACCCGGGTCCACAAGTTTGATGTTACGGTTGGTACCTGAGCGCATGTGGATATAGCCTTCGCTTTCGAGCTGCTTTAAGTACTTGTGCACTGTTGAAGTCGAGCGGATCGACAAAGCGCTTCCGATTTCCCGCACCGAGGGGGTATTGCCGGCCGCAATTTGGTCGCAGATGTATTCATAAATATCAAGGGCCAGTTTTCCCAGCTCAGACATAATCGTTCCTCCCGAAACATTTGTTTGTTTTATCATAACACACTTTTTTAGCTCTGACAAATATTTTTTGATGAAAATGGGGCATCCGGCAAAAGAATGAATGGACGATCTTTTTTCCGGATTCAGGAATATTTTATCCATATACCTTACTTCAACGGAATGTATCCGCTCTTCACATTTGATTTCCATTCTGCGGGGATTGTCATGATCCTCCCGGCCTATCTGTAGCCGCCGTTCATGACAAAACAGAACCGGTAGAAACCGGCTTTTCCCTGCATTACCCGAATCATTTACGCCGCCCCATTGATTATGTTAAGCAATCCTTTAAAAAATCCCTCATAAATATTTTCCATGTATTCACAACGCTGTAACAAAAAAACAAGGTCATTCAGTATAATAGAGACATACCCGAAAGAAATGAAGCCGCAATCATTTCTTACTCGTAAACTGGGTATATTACCCTCCTCAAAACACCCCTCAAAAGCTTGCCGCAGGTGAATGATTCACCTGCGGCTTTTGCTGTTTACAAGTTCCTTCTTCCCGCCTATAAATACAGCATTCCCTTATAATGGAAGATTACAGAACACCGGCGCGGCAACCGGCAATTTCCTCGGAAATCCTCTATCTTATCCGCTCCGCCGAAGTGCCTTGAGAATATGAGGGATTGTGAAGAAATACTTGTTGTCTTTTTGAATAAAACTAGGCAAATCTCATAGGTCAACGTTGTCTCCCACTTGCAATGACCGAAGGCCTGAAAACCTGGGGCAAGGAGGATCCGGAATTCTACAAAAAGACCATCCAGGGAATCTCTCTGGGGCATTTCGCCGACCCGGAAAAGAATATCGGCCGCGTCTGCACCTTCCTTGCATCCGACGATGCAAGCCATATCACCGGCGCGTCCATCACCCTGCAAGGCGGCAGCGGTCTTCGTCCGCAAGCACTATTTTGCAACCATCCGAAGCACTGACAATTCAAACAGCGCCGGGGGATCCTCCTCCGGCGCTGTTTTTGTGTATCTATCCTTTTAAAGGCATTTCTCAGGAGGCACAGCCTGCTCGCCTGGTGGACAGGATCAGCAAAACAAAGTATAATAGGGGTAAATTGAAGGTTAAGGCGGCTCTGCTGCCGGAAAGGGGATTCCTATGAAATCCAAATCAAATACGCAAATGATTCCTTTTGTCGGATTCCTGTCCATCTTCCTGATTGTGGGCCTTGTCCTTATTTTTTTTGGCGTAAAGGATTCTTTTTCCCAGAGCCGCGAAACGAAAGGTTACCGAGAAACCACGGGGTATCTCTCCGACTACACTCTGAAAAAGGAATCCGAGTACGACCCGGTGAGAAAGCGGACTTCTGCGGCAACCTATGCTTTAGAATACCGCTATACAGTTGACGGCAGGGAATACACGGTTTTCACGGATTACAGCACCAGCATTCTGCCTGAACTGGGAAGCTCGAGAGACATCCGGTACGACCCGGCTAATCCGGAAAAAGCCGTGCTCACCGGCCCAAACAAAAATTTTTCCATGGTTTTCCTTGGAATTTTATTTTCTCTTGGCGCCATCCTGTTCTTATGGATCATGCTGGCTCCGGTGAAGAGGAAAAAGAAGAAACAGGCCGTCCTGCAGCCCCCGCTCTTACTGTTTGGTCTGATTTTTGTCTTATTTGGATATGGGGCGCTGTATATGATAACCGGCGAGGTATCCCCGGTTGGAATCATTGCGTACTACCGGACTTCTTTTGTTTTCCCGCTTCTTATCCCTCCGCTGCTCATCGCAGCCGGGGTGTGGGTGTGCGTGAATAGTTTCCGTCCTTCCAAGGCGGTCCGGGATCGGAAATCATCCGACCCGGACAGGGCAGAGGCAAAAGAGAGTCCCGAAGATAACTAGCAAAAAAAGCGTCCGGATTGTATCCGGACGCTTTTTTCAGCTGTATTGCAGGAAAAGCTTATCTGATATCATGGTCCAAGTGAATTTCTGCAACCGCCGGACTTGTTATTTCCGATACGCCTTACAGGCCTTGAGAATTTGGTCAAGCGCATGGGAGGCCGCAAGATAGCGGATCAGATCCCGTTCATTGACCCTGCCGCGTGACAGGTGCAGCTCGATGACGTCGCTGTACCACTCGCTGTCCACCCCGACATAGACAAGGCCCACCGGCTTTTCCTCGGTTCCACCGTCCGGGCCGGCAATCCCGGTTGTGGAAACGCCGATATCCGCGCCGGAGAGTTTGCGCACCCCGCGCGCCATTTCGGCAGCTGTCTCTTTGGAGACGGCGCCGTGCTGTTCGAGAGTTTCGTGGCTTACCCCCAGCAGCTGTTCCTTGATGCGGTTGGCATAGGTGCATACTCCGCACTCAAACACGGCGGAGGAACCCGGCACCTCCGTCAGGCGCTTGGAAACAAATCCGCCGGTGCAGCTTTCCGCCGTCGCGGCCTTGAGCCCAAGTTCGGTGAGCTTTTTGACCGCGGCGGTCTGCAAATCCTCGATATCCACTCCATAGACCACATCGCCGAGGACTGCGCAGATTTTTTCCACCATTGGCTGAGTCATCGCGTGCGCGGTCTTCTTATCCGGGGCGCTTGCCGTCACGCGCAACATGACCTCCCCGTCCTTAGCATAAGGCGCGACAGTCGGGTTTAAGCTTTCGAGCATCAGGGGCTTTAGGATACTCTCCACCATGGACTCTCCCATCCCGAAGATATGGATGTTCTGAGAGACAAACACCACATTGGAACGCTGCTGCAAAAACGGGATGACTTCCTCATCAAACATCGGGCACATCTCACGCGGAGGCCCAGGCAAGAGGATTGCCATCTTGCCGTTCTCCTCCACGGCAAGTCCCGGTGCGGTACCGTGATTGTTTGGGAACACTACGGCTCCTTTTGGCATGAGCGCCTGCTTTTTGTTGTTGTCCGTCATTTCTCTTCCGAGACACTGAAAATGGGCGGTAATCCGCTCAAGCGATTCCTCGTGCAGCTGCATATCCCGGTGGAAATATTCCGCCACCATCTCCTTGGTCAAATCGTCGTAGGTCGGGCCAAGACCGCCAGTCAAAATCACGAGGTCCGCACGGGAGAGCGCAAGATTCAAGCTGTCCTTAAGCCGTTCCGGATTGTCCCCAACCACTGAATGGTGATAGACGCTTACTCCAATGGAGGCAAGCCCTTTGGAGAGATACGTTGCATTGGTGTTGAGCGTGCCGCCGAGCAAAAGTTCGGTCCCGACACACAGGATTTCTGCGTTCATAAATTCCCCATCCTTTCCGGGGCAGTTCCATGTCCCATCCGGCGCCGATAAAGGCGCACGATTTTCAAAAACGATGATAGCACAATGAGCGGATAAAAACAAGAAAGAGGAGAAAATCTGCCGCCGGTTTCCACTGAACTTATAAACGTGAGTGCAGTGACAGATGCTGTCACCACGACTAACAGAACCGTACGGATGATGACGGCGGTTTTGTCGAATTTGGGGCAGATATTCTTCATATCATTGCAGGGACTTGACGTGCGCCACTACCCTTACACTGTTACCAAAGAGATGATTAAATCCGCCTTCAGCAAACTCAAAGCTTATTGCTATCGCTCAGAATTCCAAATAGAGATATCCATAAAAACCGGCCTATCAGGCCGGTTTTTCCAATGATTTTTTGATACTGGAGAGCCAGATGTCAGACGAAATTTAAGCATTCTTTTTCCTACATCCTATCTAATAATTCCACGTAAAGTAGTTGAATAAATATTAGATCCAATTTAAGTCTGATTTTGCATAAGAGTCCAAAACGGATTTAGAATAAAGCTATTATTTCAAAAGTGGAGAGAACTCTATGGAAAAACATTTTGGACTTAGAATCGACGAACAGCTTCTGCGAAAATTTCGTTTTGTCTGTGAATATGAAGGGCGTTCTGCCAACCGACAGATCTTACAGTTGATTATCAAGTTCGTGGCCGACTATGAAGCCGAACAGGGCAAAATTGAATTTGATGATGAACCAAATACCAAATAAAAACCGCTTTTTATTCGGTGTAAAGTGAAGCAGCCGCGGAAGAAATTGGGCTTCCGCGGCTATTTTTACAAAAGTACAGAATTTCAGGAAATTCGGCGCACTATTCATTGAAATCATCGCCGGTTGAGTGTACAATAAAGCTGTACAAAAATACTCACCGTGCAGCAAAGTGCACGCATTGCAATCACAGGAGGAATACAGCATGGCATATGTAATGACCGGCAGGCAGCCCGAGGATGCTCTGCACTATTTCGAGGACATTTGTGCAATTCCGCACGGTTCGGGAAACGAGCAGGCAATCAGCGACTATCTCTACCGCTTCTTTCAGGAGCAGGGGCTGACGGTAAAACAGGATGAAATGGGAAACATCTATGCCCGCAAGGAGGGAAGTGTAGGCTGTGAACACCTGCCCGCTATTCTGCTCCAGGGGCATATGGACATGGTATGCGAGAAAAACGGCGAAACCCTCCACGACTTTGAAAAGGATCCGCTAAAGCTGGAAGTGGACGGAAATTTCCTGCGTGCCAGGGGCACGACGCTCGGCGCGGACGACGGTACGGCCGTCGCCTACATGATGGCGATTGCCTCCCGCAAAGACCTCGTCCATCCGCCGGTGGAGATGCTCATAACCGTGCTTGAAGAGGTCGGGCTGGACGGGGCGGCCGGAGTCGATCCCTCGTTCTTCACCGCGAAAACCATGATAAACCTTGACGAATCGCCAGAAGGATTCGCATTTGTCAGCTGTGCAGGCGGCATGCAGGTCAAAAGCTCCAAGACCGCAAAGCTCGTTCCCGCACAGGGCGAGGCGGTTTCCATCCGCGTGCGGGGCGTGCTCGGCGGGCATTCCGGCAACGATATCAACGCCGGCCGTGCAAATTCCAACAAGTTGATGGCCCGCGCGCTGATGACCCTGCTCGATGAGATGGAATCCCTCTTTTTAGTGAGTGTCTGCGGCGGCTCCAAGCCAAACGCCATCCCCAGAGAAGCGGATGCGCTCGTCGTGGTTGATAACGCGGACAAGGCGGCCGCCTGTATCCGTGCGCTTGAAACCCAGATAAAAACGGAAATCGGCCTGAATGAGAGAACCTTTTCTCTTACCGCTGTCAAGGAAACCCTCCCGGAAACGATGATGGCCAAAGACGACACCGCGGATATCGTCCGCCTTCTCTTTTTGCTGCCGGAGGGCATCCAGACCTATTCGATGGTCATGAAAGACCATACTGACTGCTCGCTCAACACTGGCGTCGTCGAGACAAATGGGGAGACGGTTTCCGTCATCAGCTCCATCCGCAGCGCCGCCGCATCCCAAAAGTACTCGGTCGCCCGGCAGATAAAAGAACTGTGCGCCTGCCTGGATGCACAGTATGAGCAGCTAAGCGAATATCCCGGCTGGGAGATGGCGGAGCGCTCCGAAATCCGCGACCTTGTCTGTAGGGTCTACCGCGAGCAGACCGGACGGGAAATGGAAATCAACATCACCCACGGCGGGCTTGAAAGCGGACTGCTGAAGGCTAAAATGCCGGAACTCGACATCATCGCAATTGGGCCGAGCAACTATGAGTTTCACACGCCAAACGAACATCTGGACCTTGATTCGTTCGCGCGCACCTTTGCCCTTGTCCTGCGGGTGCTCGAAGTGCTCGCAGGGAAGGAATAGGCGATGGGACGCAGCATCGCCTTCTCCCCGCCCGATATCGGGGAAGCGGAAATCGCCGCAGTTGCGGAAGTACTCCGCTCCGGTTGGATCACAACCGGGCCGAAAACCAAGCAGTTTGAACGACAGCTCGCCTCATACTGCGGCGTGTCCCGCGCCGCCTGTCTTGGCAGTGCAACGGCGGCACTGGAATTGACCCTGCGGGTCTTGGGAATCGGCCCCGGGGATGAGGTCATCACCAGTGCCTACACTTACACCGCCTCGGCAAGCGTCATCTGCCATGTCGGGGCGACTCCCGTGCTGGTGGACACCGCGCCCGGAAGCTATGAGATGGACTATGACAGGCTGGAGGCAGCCATTACGGAAAAGACCAAGGCCGTGATTCCAGTAGACATCGCGGGAGTGATGTGCGATTATGGCCACATCTACGAGATCATACGGGAGCGTACCGCTTTATTCAATCCTTCGGAGAATCCCATCCAGCGGGCGTTGGGGAGAGTTGCGGTCCTTGCGGACGCAGCGCACTCCCTCGGGGCTTACCGTGCGGGCAACCGCTCCGGGCAGGCGGCGGATTTCACCTGTTTTTCCTTCCACGCCGTCAAAAACCTGACGACCGGGGAGGGCGGGGCAGCCGTCTGGGGTCCGGTGCCCGGCATCCCGGAGGAGGAGATTTACCGGCAGTACATGCTGCTGTCCCTGCATGGGCAGTCCAAGGACGCGCTTGAAAAGACCAAGGGCGGTTCCTGGGAATATGATATCCTTTTTCCGGCCTACAAGTGCAACATGACGGATATCCAGGCCGCAATCGGAATGACTCAGCTCTCCCGTTATCCGGCACTGCTCGCACGCAGGAAAGAGCTGTTTGCCCTCTATCAACAGGAGCTCGCAGATGCTCCCGTTTCCCTGCTTGTCCATCAAGGGGTGGATTTTTGCTCCAGCCACCACCTATGCCTGACAAGGCTCGAGGGGCTCGGCGAGGGAGAACGGAATGAAGTCATCCGGAAGCTTGCCGAGCGGGGCATCGCGTCAAATGTGCACTATAAGCCGCTGCCCCTGCTGACCGCATACCGGTCGCTCGGATTCTCCATCGAAGCTTTTCCAAATGCTCTCGCACAGTATCAAAACGAGCTGACGCTCCCGCTGCATACGCTGCTCTCGGATGAGGATGTGTACTACATCACACAGGAGCTCAAAAACATTTTGCAGCAGTACAATTAGGGTATCTTCAGGCCGCGGGACATTCCGCGGCCTGAAACTGTTGCAGGATTTTATCCGGGACTAACTTCTTGGAGCTTTTCGACCTGCTCGCAACAAAAAACTGTTTTATAACCATCCTCCTGATAGCTTAACACTCCATTGTATGAGAACAGGGGATTTTGGTCATTTTCGTACTCCCAGGATGTGCAGAAAGCGTGCTTTGTCATAGACATAGGAATCAAGCGGCCTTCCTAAGGCATCAAAGCTGTGAGCCGCAACCAGGATTCCGGCGCCGTTTGCCTCAACGATGACCGGGCAGTGATAAAAATGCCCAGAGGCAGTACCAAGCTGCACCAGATCCCCGGGCTGTACTTGGGCGGCGCCGACTTCCTCCGCATAGGGACCGGCGCCTTTGTTCTGCGTAAGAAACCGGTAGAGATATTCCACTCCGGTCCAGGATGCTGTGCGGTTACTGCTCGTCGCATAGTACCAGCCGGTAACCGGCGTCCAGTTCATCACCCCGCTCCCGGCATAGACGCACTGGGAGGCAAAATTTGTGCAGTCCCCGCCCAGCGTCTCAAAATCCAAATAGGCAGGATTGCGGGACAGCGCCCATTTCTTCGCATACTCGACCGCTGCCGTACGTTCATAGGGAACATTCATTGCCATACACCTTGCTTTCTCCTCCAGTATATGAAGGGGAGAGGGAAGGAGGAAACCCGAAAAGCCCCCGGAAAGCTGAATTGAACAGGACCAGTAAAAACGGACAATGGACAAAAGGAAATACACGCATAGAAAGTGGGTAAACCTTGGACAGCAGATACATAAGTATGAGAATCTTTTAAATCGTCAGTTCCAGGCCGACAGACCAAATTCCAAATGGGTCACAGATATCTCGTATATCCAAACCAAAGAAGGTGTTTTGTACCTGTCTATGATCCGAGACTTGTATGACAACAGTATCGTGGCTTACAAGACAGCCTCTCAGCAGACTGTGAGCCTCGTGCTGGACACGATTCGGCTGGCAATGATTTATTTTTCAAAATCCCGGTACATCCGGCTGGTCTGGATGTCGGTGTTGTACTGGTACTTGCCGCTGTGGTACAGCTCATAATCGCCCTCAATGGCGTGGTAGTGGATCTGACAGACCTCCACATCCGGGTAAATCCGGATGGGCTGGACGCAGAAAATCTCCAGCGTCCAGTAGCCCGCAAAGCCGACGTCCCCAAACCCGGCAGTGATGTGCACGAATAACCCAAGCCGCCCGGTGGAGGAGCGCCCTTCCAGCATGGGGACAAAGCGATCGGTTTTGGTAAACTCCTTTGTCCGTCCAAGATACAGCCTGCCCGGCTCGAGCACCAGGCCCTCAGGCGGGATAACAATGCGTTTTGCAGGGTTATCCCGCTTCATGTCGAGCACCTCGTTTTCATAGACAAGTAACTCGTTATGCAGCGTCAGGTTATAGCTGTTGGGGTTTATCTTTTCCGGGTCATATGGTTCGATGATGATATTGCCTGCGGCGACCTGCCGCTCAATCTCTTTTCCGGATAAAATCATATCCTGCCTCCTTTTGTCCCTACCCGCTCTGTCGGACGGATATCTTCCCAGCCTTGCTTTGCCGGCATATCGCCGAATCAGTTCAAAATAGATGCAAGGTTTTCCCATTCTTTCTTTGCTTGATCGGAAATTGAGGGGGAGAATATCGAGTCATAGCGGTAAAGCGCAAAGCCCTTATAGTGCGCGGCCTGCCTTGCGCACAACACCTGCCGCTTGAGCATATCCTCGCAGGTTTTCCATTCATCTTTTCCGCTTCCAGCGTAGACAGTATCCTCCGTGCCGATTTTGTAGGCCGCAAGCCCGACGTAGAGCTTTACCGAATCGCTGGTACACAGGGCTTCCCATGCCTCCACCATCTTGTCAAAGGCCGCTGTCTCATGCTCAAAGCCAAAGTAAATTTGCGGGCAGAGGTAATCGACATACCCCGGGGTGGAGCCCCACAGCTTGACATCCGCGTACAGGCGGTTTAAGTTGTTGCTGATATTGCCCGCCGGACTGATGCCAAACAGGATATCCTGGCGCTTTGCCTTGACCGTATCATAGGTACGCTTAACCAAATCGCTGACCTTCTCGGTGCGAAACGCCTCGAGCGTTTTCCCCTCGCCGGAATCCGCAAACGCCTGCTTGTCAAAGTTTTCATCCGTGGTCGGGTAGAAGTAATCATCAAAGTGGATGCCGTCCAGCTCGTAATTTTCCACAAGCTCCTTGACGCCGTCTACTACCAGCGTGATAACTTCCTCCCTGGCGGGGTTATAATACAGCCCACCGCCGGATTCCACGACGCAGTCGCTCCCCTCACTCAACCACTTTGCAGCGGGATTGTCCGCACTTAGTTCCCAACTGCCTCCTGCGCGCACCCGGTAGGGATTGATCCAGGCCTCGATTTTCAGCCCCAGCTCATGTGCGCAGTCTATCATAATTTGCAGCGGGTCGAAGCCGGGATCCTTCCCCTGCGTCCCGGTGATGATATGCGACCAGGGAAACAGCTTGGAAGGGTACAGCGCATCGGAAAAAGGGCGCACCTGCACAAACACGGTATTCATCTTGTTTTGTTTTATCGTCTCAAAGCAGGATTTGACGTTGGCTGTAAAATCCCCGGCAAACATCGTCTTCAGCTCCAGGTAGGACAGCCAGACCGCGCGGATTTCCCCCGCCGGGGCCTTCGGTTGCTCGCTGTCCTTGTCCGAGCCGCCCGAAGAAAATGGGTCGCCGTTTGCGGGCGGGAATTCCACCGGCTGCTCCAGAGAGTCGACAAAACTTGCATTGCCGGAGGGCGTCTTGGACTGGGAATTATTTGGGAGAAAATCGGTCAGGCTGCAGGAGCCCATCAGCAGGGCCGTAAACACACATAGGATACTGAGCAACACTCGTTTCATCGTCCGTCCCCATTTCTGCATCGGTTTCTCCTCAAACCCTATGCGGATTACGGCGCGGTTATGCCTCTTATGCTCAGGAGAGCTGGGTACTCAGCTCCTCCCACACCTCATATTTCTTTGCTGCCTGCGTTTTCACCTGCTCGAGCAGCGCGCATTTTTCACTCATGACCGCGTAGTTTTCAAAGACCTCCGGCTTGGTGATTTCCTCCTCCAGAGTCGCCTGCTGTTCTTCCAGAGAAAAAATCTCTTCCTCGAGCGCCTTCAGCTCGCGGCGCAGCGCCGCCTCCTCGTTCTTTTGTTTGCGGGAACGATAGCTGCGCTCCTGGCTTTGCTTCGCGCGTTCCTCCCGCTCAGCCTGTTTGCGGGCGGTTTCCTCCTCCGCAAGCTTTGCATCGAGTGCCGCGCGCTTTTCCCGATAGTAATCATAATTTCCATCAAAAATTTCAATGTGATCGGGATGCATCTCAAAGATGCGGGTCGGAATTTTATTGAGGAAATACCGGTCATGGGAGACAAAGAGCAGCGTCCCCTCAAACTCGAGCAGGGCCTTCTCCAAAATTTCCTTGGTCGTCAGGTCGAGATGGTTGGTCGGCTCGTCGAGCAACAGCACGTTTGCATGCTCCATCATGATGATGGCAAAGGCGATCTTTGCACGCTCCCCTCCTGAGACAACCCCTACTTTTTTATACACATTGTTCCCAGTCAGCAGCACCCGCCCGAGCATGGTGCGGATGGTGTGCTCGGGCAGGGTGGGAAACCTCTGCCAAAGCTCCTCGAGAACGGTGTTGTCGTGATTTAAATTGGCGTTTTCCTGCTCATAGTAGCTCACCTTGACATGCTTGCCCCAGGTGATCTCCCCACGCGGCGCGGGCAAAATTCCTTGCACGGTTTTGAGCAGGGTGGATTTTCCAATGCCGTTGGCCCCAATGAGTGCAATTTTCTCCCCGCGCTTGATTTCAAAACTGATGTCGTGTGCCAGTTCCCTGCGCGTTTTCCCCTCCCCGACCGCAAGGTCGAGATGGGAGACGGTGAGGACGTCCCGCACCGTCTGCTTTTCAAAGGTGAATGAGAGCGACGAACCCTTGAGCGGGGGCTCCGGCGGCTCGATAAGCTCCATGTTGGCGAGCTGGGCGCGGCGGCTCTTGGCGCTTTTGGAGGTAGTCGCGCGCACAATATTGCGGGCGATGTAGTCCTCCATTGCGGCTATTTGCTCCTGTTGCAGCTCGTACTCCTTCTGGCGTCGTACCCTCGCCTCCTCTTTGAGCTGGAGGGACTTGGTGTAGTTGCCCGGAAAGATCGTGAGCTTTCCTCGCTCCAACTCCCAGGTTTTCGTGATGAGCTTGTCAAGGAAATACCGGTCATGGGAGACGATGAGCAAAGCCCCCTTGTAGCCCGTCAGGTATTCCTCCAGCCAGATGAGCGTTTCAAAATCCAGATGGTTGGTCGGCTCGTCGAGGATAAGAAGCTGCGGACGTTCGAGCAGAAGCTTTGCAAGCGCCAGACGGGTCTTTTCCCCGCCGCTTAAAGTGTCGATGACCGTATCCATTGCCTTGTCCGCAAAGCCCATACCGTTTAGGATGGTCTTGATGTTGACGTCTACAAGATATCCGTCGTTTTGCTCAAAATAGGTCTGTTTTTCCGCATACTGCGCGCTGAGCGTTTCATACTCGGCATCCGCCGGTTCCATGCCAGCGATTCTCTGCTCAAGCCCGTGAAGCTCCGCTTCCAGAGCAAGCAGGTCTTTGAATACTAGGCGCATTTCCTCTTTGATGGTGTTGCCGCTGGAAAGCCCGCTGTGCTGGCGCAGATACCCGATGGTGAGGTCCTTTTTTCGGCTCACTGTGCCGGTATCCGACTCTTCCAGGCCGCTTAACAGGCGCAGTAGTGTCGTCTTGCCCGCACCGTTGACCCCAATCAGGCCAATGCGGTCGTTTTCCTCGATGTCCATTGACATGGGCTGTAAAATTGTTTTATCGGCATAGCCTTTTGAAATTTCCTGTGCTGAAAGTATCATGGTCTTTCATTCCCCTGTTATTCGTTCTGTCTCTAGATAAGCCGCCCCTGTGGAAGGCACATTCTCTTGCCATCATAAAACGGCTGACCTGCCAGCCGTCCGCAATGTCAAAGATACCGGAAGCTTTAACGGTTTTTCCCGGCATGATAAAGCCTCCGGTTTCGATCATCGGTACAAAATACTCCCCGTTTTCGGACAGATGGGAGGAAAAGCTGTCAAAAGGCCGACAGGGAACGCGTGCATGGTGATAGGAATTCTCCGGCGCACCCTTGGCGGAAAAGATTCCGCGGTCGTTTCCATACCCGTGTATAAGCCACACTTACCAGGTCACCATGGGAAGCAGCTTTTCATAGACCTTATCCCCGATGCCCTTGATGTTTTTCAGTTGAGCCGGGTCGGTATATGGTCCGTATTCCTGCCGGTAGCCGATAATACGCCCGGCGATCTCCTCTCCGACGCCCGGCAGGCGGCAGAGTTCCTCCACATCCGCAGTGTTGATGTTGACCTTTCCATCCGTTGGAAGGGTATTGTTCTCCGTTTCCTCCCCTGCCGAAGAGCTACTCTCAAAAACAGAGGACACTCCACTTGCAGTGGCGCCCGAGGAATAGGCAATTGTTAGACCCGAGGGCATCGGCGCCGTAAGAACATTACACAAAACGACTCCCAGCATCAGCAGCGCTGTAAACGCCATCAATACTGCGAGCTCTCTTTTTTCTTTCATCGCTGTTCCTTCCCCTGATGTTAAAAACCCTGTTGTCGAAATACTGAAGAACAGTTTGAAATCAGTATAACATATTGCGCCATAATTTGCATCGGCAAGATAGGAGAAAGTTTTCCTATAATCATATTTTGGTACTGGAAGGCAACCTCAACCTTCATCTGGCGACACAATCCCCCGCCATCTACAATCTGCGCAAAGGGGATCTTGTTTCCTATTCCAGTGTCGTTATGCACCGGTGGGAGAATACCGGTGACAGCTAGGGCTCCCTTCCGGTTGTGGAAATCCACACTCTGTAAAAATATCCTTCAGTTTTTGGTACGAAAAAATCCCCGGCATGCTCAAGTGACATGAACTGCCCCAGAATGTACAGACAGCACAAAAAAGCCCCTAAGTAGGAAATAT
>UQSL01000022.1 GCA_900543705.1 uncultured Oscillospiraceae bacterium | reverse complement strand
GCCCCCTCTGTCCCCGGGCGCGCCGGACGGCAGCTTCGAGGGTGAATTTCCGGGCCTCTCCGGGCTTTGCACCCTCCACTACGAGGACAAATTCTCCGCGCGGGGCCTCTTTGCTGTAATGCTCCACCGCCTTGCCAAGTGTTGTGCGGAACGTTTCCTCGTGAAGCTTGGTGATTTCCCGCACCAACGAGATTTTCCGCTCCTCCCCGAATACCGCGCACATATCTTTCAAAGTCGTCAGTAGTTTGTGCGGCGCTTCGTAGAAAACCAGGGTGTGGGCGTCGTGTTTAACCTGGTTTAAATGTTCCATCCGACCGGTTTTGTTCGTGGTCAGAAAGCCCTCGAATGCAAAGCGGGAGGTGGACAGCCCGGAGATGCACAGCGCCGCAATGACGGCGCTCGGTCCAGGGATCACGACGGTCGGAATATGGTTTTCGGCGCACACCTGCACGAGAACTTCCCCCGGGTCGGAGATGCAGGGCATCCCCGCGTCCGTCACCACAGCGCAGCTCTCACCGGCGAGCAGGCGCTCCAGGATAACCTTGGCACGTTCATATTTGTTGTGTTCGTAGTAGCTGATCATTGGTTTTTTTATCCCCAAGCAGCTCAGCAGCCTGCCGGAGACCCGTGTGTCTTCTGCTGCGACAAAATCCGCCTTGGAAAGAACCTCCACTGCGCGCGGCGATAAGTCGGAGAGGTTGCCGATGGGAGTCCCGACAACATAGAGCGTTCCCGCCTGTATTTCCACTTAATCCACCTCCATATTCTTCCAGGGACGGTACAGCGCCTGCGCCGCTTTGGCCGGCGCGCCGTCTTGCGTCATCAGGAAAGGGGGCTCCGATTTGAGAAAAGGTTTCCCGCCCCGTCTGCCCTCTATCAGTACAAGCCAGGGGGCGCTGTACGCGTCCCGGTGTACCAGTTGCATCCGCTTGGGCTCGATGCCGCTGTCCCGCATGGCAGCAAAGATATCGCACAGCCGCTCCGGGCGCTGGCACAAGCAGAGCCTTCCGCCAAAGCGCAGCAGGCGGGAGGCGGCTTTGCAGATGTCCTCGAGTGTGCACATTGTCTCATGTCGGGCAATCTGGTCGCTGTGCTCCCGGCTGAGAATGCCCCCGCCGTTTTTTTTATAGGGCGGATTACAGGTGATGAGGGTCAGGCTTGCCGGTTCGATTGCATTCAGGGTGCGGATGTCCGCCAGAAGAGGAAAGAGCTGCTTTTCCAGCCCCGCCCGGATGACGGACTGTCGGCACTGTTCCACCGCCTGCGGCTGGATGTCGATGGCATAGCAGGGGGAGGGGAGGGAGTTATCCCGGTGCCACAAAAACGGAATAATTCCGCACCCGGTCCCAAAATCCGCGGCACGGTCGCGCGGATTTGCTTCGGCAAACCGGGCAAGGAGGAATGCATCCGTTCCAAATGTGTGCTCTTTACTTACGAGCAGGGATAAATCCTCCCGAAGTGATTCCCAGTGTTTCGCCATTTATATCCTCCCGCTCCTTGTCCTAGGACAAATATCCCACTGTATTCAACTACTTTCCCATTTTATCATAAATGTATGTAAAACAAAACACAACCCGTCCTGAAAATGGACGGGTTGTGTGGGTTTCCTTAAAGGAACTTATTTTGCGTTCGGAGCTCCAACCGGGCAGACGCTTGCGCAGGAACCGCAGTCAATGCAGGTAGCCTCGTCAATTACGTATTTGCCATCGCCTGCAGAAATAGCAGATACCGGGCACTCAGCCTCGCAAGCACCACAGCTGATGCATTCATCAGAAATAACATATGCCATGGGAAAACACCTCCAAATCAAGTTTAAGCTTTAAGCTTATCATAGCACATTTTTCGAGAAATTCAAGGAGATCGGCCTCAAAAAAACGGTATGACTATAAGACTTATATCAGTCACACCAACTTTTTAAGGAATAGGCTACTCGAGACAGGTTTTTTATTCGGATTTATTCGGATTTATTCGGATTTATTCGGTTTATCGGAATCGCGATTCTCGCGTTTTTCCTGTCCATCTCTTAGGATTTTAACCTGGGATTTGTGGAAACTGCCCGGAGCTGCGGCGGGATCCTGCTCCATCTTGACCTTGAGTTCCCCGGTCAGGAGGTTGACGTCGATGACGTTGCCGCGGCCCTGCGGGGTTTTGACGTAGGCACCCACTTTCGGCGTGGTTTTCTGCAAATCCTCATAGGCCTCCTGTTCATATTTGAGGCAGCACATCAGCCTGCCGCAGGTACCGGAAATTTTGGTCGGGTTGAGGGACAGCCCCTGTTCCTTTGCCATTTTGATGGAAACCGGCTGAAATTCTCCCAAAAAGGTGGCGCAGCAAAACGGTTTTCCGCAAATTCCTAAGCCCCCGAGCATCTTCGCCTCGTCGCGCACCCCAATTTGGCGCAGCTCAATGCGAGTACGGAATACGGAAGCCAGGTCCTTTACCAGTTCTCTGAAATCGACGCGCCCGTCGGCAGTAAAGTAAAACAAAATCTTGTTATTGTCAAAGGTGTATTCCACATCGATGAGCTTCATCTTGAGCTTATGCTCGTTAATTTTTTTCAGGCAGATGTCAAATGCCTGTTTTTCCTTTGCCCGGTTTTTCTCCATCTGGGCCATGTCCTCGTTTGTCGCGGTGCGCATAATTTTTTTGAGCGGGTGCACGATGTGCTCGTCGCTGACCACGCGGTTTTCCATCGCAACTTCCCCGCACTCAACGCCGCGCGCGGTTTCCACGATTACATGGCTGCCTTTTTGAACTTTATGGGAATCCGGGTCGAAATAATATACCTTGCCTACGCTTTTAAAGCGTACGCCAATCACTTCAGACATGGTATCCTCCTTAATTGATAATTTATTGAAACACATGGGCAAGTTCGATGCAGTACTGCGTCAGTGCCAACGTGTGGTTTGCGTTTTGATCGAGCGACGCGGCAATTTTCCGTGTACTCGAGAGAATGTCCATAATTTCCTTTGCGCTAAGCGCCTCGTTCACCTGTTTTATCCGGTTGTCACTGTTTTCAGTGCGTTCACGGTAACGCTCGCGCAGGGCGAACCCAAACAGCTCGGTTACATCCTGCAGGCAAGAACAAAACAGCTGCCGGTCTTTTTCCAGCGGGGAAAGTGCGATTAAAATCTCGCTTTCCCGGCGTTTGATAATCCCTTGCATCAGCTCAAAGGCAAGGGAACTGGATTTCTGCCTCTTCTCATCTGAGAGATAAGAGAGACACTGGCCGATGTTGCCCTCATACAGACCGCCGGCATAGGCGGCGTCTGTTTCAGAATATCCCTCTTTTATCAAGAAAGACTTGCACTCCTCCACGGATGCGGGGAAGAAAGAGATGGATTCGCAGCGGGAGAAAATCGTTTCCAGTAGGCTTTTCCTGGAATCCACCGTCAAAATCAGCAGGCAGTGGGCGGGAGGTTCCTCCAACAGCTTGAGCAGGGCGTTTTGTGCCGGAATGCTCATGCTCTGGCAGTCGCTGAGCAGGTAGACCTTGCGGTCGGACTGGTTGGGCAGCAGATAGGCGCTGTCTCTGATTTCCCTTATCGCATCGATGTGAAAGGAACGGGCGGAGCCGTCCCCTTTTACCCAGATGAGATCCGGATGGTTTCCCGCCAAGATCTTCTCATAAGTGCCGGGCTGATAGTCCCGGTTTAAAAAAAGAGATGCGGCATACAGGGCAAAGGTTTTTTTGCCCGTACCTGCTGCACCTTCCAAAAGCAAAGCATGCGGCACGCGCCCACTGGTTATAAAACTAGCGAGCGCCGCCTTCGCTTGATTATTCGCAACAAAATTATCTAAAAGTGCTACCCCCTGAAAACACATGGGAAAGCGCTAAACCTTCTCGAACCGTTCGACGTCCAGTACAAAGATCGTCGCGCCGCCGACAGTTACTTCTACCGGGAATGTGGTGTACATGCCTACGCCATAGGATGCAGAAGACGGAACCATCTGTACACGTTTTTTGCTGTGTTTGGAAATCACTTCAATGGCCTTGTCGACCTTCTCATCATCGGTACCAATGATGAACGTAGTGTTTCCAGCCATGAGGAAGCCTCCGGTGGTAGCGAGTTTGGTAACGGAAAATCCTTCCTTCGTCAGGCCGCTCTGAACGGCAGAGCTGTCGTCACTGGATACAATAGCAAATATAAGTTTCATAAAAGCACCCTCCTTGGCTTGCAAAACACAAACTGAATAAGTTTGCAATTTCATTTTACCACTTTTATGTCATTTATGCCATACATTTTTAAAATATTCATTATTTTTTTATCGATGCGCTCTCCCGGGACAATGACTGGCACACCGGGCGGACAGGAAATTCTTGCATCTGCGCAGATCCGGCCTGCCGCCCGTTCGATTTCCACCAGCTCAAACGGGGAGAGCACGGCCTCTCGTACACGCAGGACGCGTTGAGGAGCAGGAAGAGAAGGGGAAAGGCTGTGGATAGGCTCTCTCGTAGAAAGCGTAGCGGCAAACTCCTCGAGGCGGACAAAATCCTCCTCTGGGTTAAAAGGGGAGGTCAGTAGGACAACTGCGCCGTCCGAAACAAATTCCGGCTCTATCTTCGCCTTTCTCAGCAGGGCTGCAAATTCGTTTCCCGAATAGCCTCCGCTGAAAGTATCAAGTACGATGCGGGAGGCATCTCTCCGGTAAGCATCCGGCGTCGAAAAACCCAGCGCCTGGAAAAGGGCCTCCAGCCGTTTTACCCGGTGTCTGAGCAAGGAAAATGCTGCGGAACCTTCCCTTTCCAACCAATCGAGCGCAAGCTCGGTGGAGAGCATGATAAGGTAAGAGGGGCTGGTGGAGCCGAACAGGGACATATTCTCCTTGGCTCCTGGGATGAGTTCCGGATTGCCGATGTGAAGCAATGCCGCCCCGGTCAGGGCGGGTAGGGTCTTGTGCACCGAATCACAGCAGAGGTCGGCCCCCTGTGCAATGGGGTGCATTGCATTTTCAGTACACAGATGGGCGCCATGCGCGTTGTCTACCAGAAGTGGGACTGAAAAACGTTCGCACTCGTTCTTGATTCCCCTTACATCGCAGAGAATCCCGAAATAATCCGGCGAGGTCAGGTACACCGCAGCGGCGTCCGGATGCTCCCGAAGCGCCTGTCGGACCTGCTCCGGGGAAATGATACCGGGGAATACCGTGTTGTCCAGCTTGTGCGGATACAGCCAAACCGGCTCGAGCCCCAAAAGCGCCATGGCATTGATTGCCGCTTTATGCGAATTGCGGGCGAGGATAATTTTGCTGCCGCGGGATCGCACCAGGGAGAGCATGGTCTGGATGCACAGAGTGCTTCCTCCGGCGCTGTAAAGGGTGCGCGCGCTGTGGTAAAGCCGTGCGGCGTTTTCTTCTGCTTCCCGGAGAATGCCGCTGCATTCAAACAGGCTGTCCGCCCCTTGGATTTCCGTGATGTCAAGGGCATAGAGGGTTTCCTGCGTGAGAGGCGGAAAGACTCCCTTATGGCCTGGCATGTGCAGGCGGGAGATGCCGCTGTCCCGATATTGCTGTAAAAAGTCGTAAATGGGTGTCCTAGCCATCCAGTTGTCCTCCGGTTCCTGAAAGATGAAAGCGCAGCTTGATGAGGGAAACAGGCAGCCCGGTTGCGCCTGCGATTTCCTCTGCAGTCAGGCAATCCCGCCCTTTGAGTTCCTCCGGCAGCTCCCTGAGCAGCAGACAGGCGCAAAACTCATCCGCCTCGCGTTCGTACCGCTCGGGAATGAAATTCGTCTCCTCAAGCATGAAGCGGGAGTTGAGCTTTGGATGGAGCAGGGCATGGCCCAGCTCATGCGCGCAGATGACCTTCGCACGCTCTTTGTCAAGCTGTTCGTTTAAAAAGATAAACCCGCAGCCGTGGATAGTCAAATAAAACCCATCTACCCCGTCGGGGAGGTCGACAGGCAGCACAGTGAGGTCGAGCGCACTGCACAATTCATAGGGATCGTCCGTCCCGAAGCGCGAGCACAGCGCAAAGACGGTTTCTTTCATGTCCATAGTCGATAAAAGGGCAGCCGGCTAGCCCCGCTCCTCCCCCTGATGGCGGGAGACTGCCAAAGCCGCGCCAATATTGATGGCCTCCACGATTTTTTCGATGTCCTCTTCATCCAGGAGGACGCCGTGGAACATCAGCCCCTCCTGGGAGAGCATGGTGCGCTTCAAATCGCTGATGAGATCCGTCAGTTCCCCGGAGGATGAGCGGGAATGGTTGTCGAGCAGAAAATCGCTGGACACGTGGAAATATTCGCAGATTTTCATCAGGGTGTCGTGATCCGGTTCACGCCGGTCCTGTTCATACATGCCGATGGCGCTGGCAGAGATACCGAGCGCTTTCGCCAAATCGCGCTGGGTCATGGACTGTTCCTTCCTCAGCTGTCTGAGTCTCTGTCCGAGCATAATTCCACCTCCTAATATCTAAAGGATAACACAGATTGTGGTATCCTGCAATGTCCTACCTGCTTTTGGTGGGAATATCCCTTGACGGTACACGATTTGTGTGATACTTTGAGAATAGAATCTGGGAAGGAGGTAAGCGGATTGCTTTATGAGGAAGTTTTGAACCGGGAATCATTGCGTATTTACCTGAGTGGGAAGTATGACCCGGATACTGTCGATCCAGAGCATTCGGTTTTGCTCAAGGCGCTCGGCGGAGCCATCCGTGAGGGGCTGACTGGACGGCAGAGGGAGATCCTGCTGCTGTATTACTACCGGGGGATGACGATGAAGGAGATTGCCTCTATGTTAGGGCTCAACAAGAGCACGGTCAGCCGCCATCTTTCACGGGCTATGAATAAAATACGGAAAACACTCTTGTGTTTTATGGGGTAAAGACCTCATCGCCCGTTGAAACACAAAAAGGATACCTGTCGTTTGGGCGCGGAAGCCTAAGAAAGACTCTGCAAAGCGAAGCATTGCCAAAATGAGACTTACCGGGGCTAGTTTGTCCACAAAGGAATCAGAAACCCAAAATGCCCTCAGGCTTTGCCTGAGGGCATTTTGGGTTACCATTGTTATAATGGAATTTCTCCGATTAAACCGTTCGTCCACAGCGCTTTCCCTGAGGATCGCGGGCCATCCAAGGGAGATAACGTTCATCGGGAGTTTTTCAAATCCTTCGGGTCAAGCCGCAAAGCGTGTGCCAGGTCATGGGTGGCTGTATTTTTGGCCACGACGAGCATTTTGTCTCCGGAATGGATGCGGGTGCTACCGTTTGGGACAATGATATCATCCCCGCGGGCAAGTGTGACAATGATGGCATCCTTGGGGAGGTTTAAATCCATCAGGCGTTTGCCATCCAGAGGGTGATCTTCCTCAAGCTGAATTTCCGACAGAGTGGTTTCCCCGCGGTTTAAGGACATCAACTGCCGGATGGTGGCGGCGTCGACTTCACGTTCAAGCATGCGCGCGATGCTGTAGGTAGAGCTGATCGGGATGTCGACGCCGAGCTGTTTGAGCACATCGACATTTTTGGGATTGTTGACACGGGCAACCGTCTTTTTAACGTGGAATTTCATCTTTGCGAGCTGGCAGGCGATTAGGTTGTTTTCATCCTGACCGGTCGCACCAATGAGCGCGTCACAGTGGGAGATACCCGCTTCTTCGAGCACCTCGATGGTGGTTCCATCCCCGCAGATGACCGGGATATCCAGCTCATTGGCCGCCCGTTTGCAGCTTTCCCGGTTTTGTTCAATTAATATGGGGCTGTGTCCATGTTCCAGCAGGGTCTTGGTTAGGTAATAACCGACCTTTCCGCCCCCGACTACGATAATATTCATATAGTACCTCCGCGTTTAGTCGATGATTATTGCAAACACTAGGCGGTCGGTGCGCTTGAGAATAACCGGGTGCAGGGCCGTCATGGTAAAGGTGCCGTCTATGTGGGAGACGCCGAACAACTGTTCGTTATCCGCCGTCGTCACACTCAAAGAACGCTTGCCGACCAAATCGCTCGGCACTTTAATCGAAGAAAAGGAGACTGTCTGTGTGCCGAAGGTCATGTTCCTCGTCTCCTCCTCGTCGGTGAGTGCAGAGCAGACTGAGGCCACCGTCAGGTTCGTCGGGCAGATAGTGCTTAGACCGAAATGGGAGAAGACGTCCTCCCGGCTCGGATCATAGATGCGGACAATGACACGTTCAATCTTAAAAAATTCCCTTGCCAGCTGGGCGACCATGATGTTGACGTTGTCATCATGGGTCACAGCGGCAAGCGCGTCGCAGTTTTCGATTCCTGCCCGGCGCAGCACATCCTGGTCGATGGGCACGCCAATTGTTGTAAAGCCGTTGAAGTCCGCGTCGAGCATGTGGAAATTGCGCTCGTCCTGGTCCACAACGCTGATGTCGTGCCCCATTTTATCGAGGACCGACGCAAGCCGGGAACCGACCTTGCCGCAGCCTACAACCAAAATTGTCATGACAATTCCTCCTCTGGAATCGACAATAATTGTTTTGTGATTCCACAAAGCGGACGAAAACCGCCCACTTGTCTATACGCTATTATAGCATTGTTTTTTCAATTGAAAAGACCTGGACAAAGTTTTTACAATTGCACCGTATTTCTCCCTTGTTTTCGCTTGACAAACCGGGTTCAAACCCTTACCGTGATTACCAAAGGAACTGGAATTTATCCGGGGAGGATAAGGTATGGAATATGAACGGATGAAAAAAGAATTTTTAGCAGGTATAAGCCCGAGTACCTATGAGTATTTCGGCGCACATCTGGCTCATGAGTACGGCAAGGACGGGGTACGCTTCACGGTGTTTGCACCGCACGCATGGAATGTGAGCGTTATCGGCAGCTTCAACAGTTGGCGCGGCTATGAAATGCATCGGGAAAAGGATGGAGTGTTTACCATCTTTGTGGATGATGCGAAGATGGGGGACCTCTACAAATACCGGATTGAAACGCCAGAGGGCAGATTACTCGATAAGGCGGATCCCTTTGCCTTTTACAGCGAGGTGCGCCCGGGCACCGCCTCCATCGTATGGGATATGGAGAATTTTCCTTGGAATGACGGAGAATGGATGAAACAGAGGAACAAAAACTACAACCGCCCCCTCTCCATCTATGAAATGCACGCGGGTTCCTGGAAATTCAAGGATCCGAAGGCACAGGACATCGCGCGGCTGTACAACTATGAGGAGCTGGCAGACCACCTGATTCCCTATCTAAAAGAGATGGGATACACCCATCTTGAACTTTTGCCCTTGTGCGAACACCCGTTTGACGGCTCTTGGGGTTATCAAGTAACCGGGTATTTCAGCGCGACCAGCCGCTACGGCGACCCGCGCAAGCTGATGCAGTTTGTTAACCTCTGCCACCAAAACAACATCGGGGTGATTTTTGACTTTGTCCCGGTGCACTTTGCCGGTAACGACTATGCGCTCGCGGAGTTTGATGGTAAACCTCTTTATGAAACAGCAGGACAGTACGGCAGATACAGCGAGTGGGGAACCGTACTTTTTGACTACTCAAAACCCTATGTGCGCAGCTTTGTGCTCTCTGCACTCGATTTCTGGTGTGAAAAATTTCACGCGGACGGTATTCGTTACGATGCGGTTTCCCACCTCATCTATCAGGAGGGAAAGCATGAAGGAGTGTTCAACAGGACGGGCATCGCCTTTTTACGGAGTGCAAACACCGTGCTTGAACGACGGCATCCGGCGGTGATGAAAATCGCGGAGGATTCCTCTGCTTTTATCAAGGTCACGGCCCCGGTGAAATATGACGGGCTCGGCTTTGATTACAAGTGGAATCTGGGCTGGATGAACGATACCCTCTCCTATCTGGCGCTGCCGCCAGATAGGAGAGGGGCGGCGCGGAAAGAAATCATCCATTCTATCGACTACTTTTATCAGGATTTGTTCCTCCTACCGCTATCGCACGACGAAGTTGTGCACGGTAAGCATACGATTCTTGATAAAATCGCGGGAAGCTACGAGGAAAAATTCGCACAACTGCGCTCTTTGTACCTGTTTCAGATGGTGCATCCGGGTAAAACGCTCTCTTTTATGGGCAACGAGCTTGCCGAGTTCAAGGAATGGGATGAGTCCAAGGAATTGGGCTGGAACATTCTGTCTTACCCCGCTCACGACAGGTTTTACCGTTATTTTTCCCGGCTGCTGCATTTTTACCGGGAAAATCCCGCCCTGTATACGGACGACTACCATCCCGGATGCTTCCGATGGCTGGAAAGCTCCTCCAAAACCATCTTCTGTTTTGAACGAAGGGAGGAAAACGGCCAGTCGCTGCTGTGTGCCGTAAATTTCGGCACCGATTCTCATCTGGCCATGGAGGCGCCCCGCGCGGGGGATTACTGCAAGGTGTTTTCCACAGCAGGAGAGGGCGAATGTGAAAAGAAAGGGCACCGCGCCAAAAAAACGGAGAACGGATACCGGCTTTCCCTAAGGCTCGAACCGTTCGAAAGCTGTGTTTTGGAACGGAAAGCGACAAAACAGAAGGAAAAACTTTCATAATATTTAAGATTCGCTTTCTTGTTTCTCAAAGGGTCCTATGATACTATAGAGAGGTAGAAATTCCCCATAGTGGGGGAACTAGAGGAGGTGCTGCGCAATGATGGTGGAACAGTCAAAGGAATCCCGTATCTGTTATCCGGATTGGCCGGTAGATTTGCTGCGCATCACGGTCCTGCAGCGGGAAAACAGCGAACAGCGGTATCTCCGGATAAAATTCCAGAATATCTGTGAGCAGGCGATCCAATCTGTCAAGTTTCGCTTCCTCCTTGGAAATGGTGAGAAAGGACGGGAAATTCTACAGTCTTATCCTCAGCATCTCGAGCCGGGGGAGAGCGGAGGACTGTCCTACAGTGTGTCGGCGGGGAACGACCCGGTGGGGGATGTCACCGTGCAACTCGTCAGCGTGACTTTTGCAGGCGGCGAGAGCAGGGAGGACTATTCCAAAGAGGGGATTTCCTACCGCACCGGGGAGCCGCTGGAAACGGAATACCGTACGGCATTTCAATACCTTGCGGGAAAGGCCAAAGGCATGGTGCTGGAATATGCAGTCCACCGGTTTTATCCGGTGCGCCTGGACAATGGAGACTGGGTCTGTTCCTGTGGGAGATACTGCACCACAGAGCAGTATACCTGTCCGCGCTGCAAAAGCGAACGCAAAACGGTATTTGAGCTGGTAAATGAGAAAAAATTATCCCGCACCAGGGATTGGCTCAACGCAGTCGACCACCAAAAGGCGCTCAAGGAGGAGCGAAGCATCCGCCGGTTTGAGCGGAAAAAGAAGGAGGCGGACAAACTGCGCCGCCGCCGTTTGATTGTAGTCTCCTGCGTGCTGATGACGATTGCAGCGCTCGTGTGCAGCGGGCTGTTATATTATACAAAGAGTTATTATCCTGGAAAGTTATACAAAACTGGAATTTCCGCATTGGAGCAGGGGCAATATGGGTATGCCTATATCTGCTTTTCAAAGGCCGGAAATTATCGGGATGCCAAAGAGCAGGCCGGGCGGACGGTAATTTTACGCGATCGGAAATCCGTTGCCTATACGGGCTCGGATTTTGCCGCAGTCAATGCCGACGGCAGCGTGACCGTTTTTTCCGATAATCCTGTCTTTCAGGCGGCTTCCCTCTGGACGGATATCGTGTCGCTGAGCGCTGGAAAGGAGCACCTTGTCGGGCTCAAAGCGGACGGGACCGTTGTGGCGGTCGGGGCTAACGTATACGGGGAGTGCGAGGTAAGCGGCTTTTCCAACATCGTCTCCATTGATACCGGCCCCTATCATACCGTGGGGCTTAAAACTGATGGAACCGTCGTGGCGGTAGGATACAGCGACGACCAGAATCAGGTGTGCAACGTCGCCTCGTGGAAAGATATTGTCAGTGTTGCCGCCAGCGCCACCGAGACAATGGGGCTTAAAGCAGACGGCAGTATCGTCACAACTGCAAAAAGGCCATCCATCAGCACTGGCGAGCTTTATTATGACATCGACTGTACGGGCATGACCTATGAAGCGGGGCTTACCAGAAAACAACAGGTTATCTTAAGCAACGGGTCCACCTTTGGCGAGGGGGCGGTCTATGCAGCCTGCGCACAGGATGTGGGCTATGCGGTCTCTTCCTCCTACCGGGTCGTGACGAGTGGCTCTGTCAATCCGTTTTTGGAGCTGCAAAATGTACGGGAAATCATCGTTTCCGAAACCGGGGATGTATTCTGCGTGACCGCGCAGGGAACCGTGCGCTGCGGGGGTAAGGTCGCCTTTCAGCAGCAGATTGAAGCGCTCACCGGAATCGGTACGGGAAGATAGACAGGAGGATACAGAGATGCCGGGACAGATGATGCATTTATCTGCTGGGACGCGCTGGTGGCAGGAAACGGGCCGGGAGGGGAACTTCGGTCAGTTCCTGCTCGGCTGCATTGCGCCGGACGCAGTCAATGCCAGAGGCTTTGCGTCAAAGGAAGTCCGATGGCATGCCCATCTGCGGGATGAAAACCTCGGAGTATGGAAGGAAAACGCCCGCCGGTTTTATCAGCAGCAGCGGGAATTTCCGGATCAGGATTACCTGCTCGGCTATCTTATCCATGTGATGACGGATATCCTCTGGGATGAGTGCTTTGACCCGGTGTTGGAACAGAATATCCGCACGCTGACTGCCGACGCACAGCAGCAGTATCGGCTTCGCTGGAGCGAGCTGTTCCTCTTCGACCGGCTCGCCAGCTTCTCGGACTGGTGGAAGGAAGTCCGTCCTGCCTTTGCCAGGGCAAAAGCGCTTCCCATCAATGGGATCAGCGAGACGATGACCGAGCTGCTGCAAAAGGACACGCTGTTCTGGTACGCCTCCTCAATTGCAGAGCAATATGGGACAAATCCTCCACATTTTGTCACACAAGAGGATGTCGGGGCGCTGGCGCAGGCCCTGGTTAAACAGGTGCAGTTATAAGGGTTACCCCGGGAGGATTTCCTTCCGGGGTGATTCTCGTATATACTGTCAGTATATTTGCGGCCATAATTCCGGCTTTTCCGCCAGATCCTTTCTGTCTTTTGCAGTTTTGACAGGGGTTATAACGGCTGGAAAGACCGTACGGTTAGATTTTCAGAGGGAAAATAGAATCAGTTACGCATGCGGAAACGGCGGCTTTTGTATGAAAAATCGGCCGGATGAAGAAATTCATCCGGCCGATACGTGTTTCAAATAGCAAGTTGTTTAAGACGCCGCAGAGGATGCCGCCTGCGAGACCTTGTTTTTGTTGCTGATAAAAGAAATTTTCCGCTGGATTTGGGATTTGCTCATTCCGTGGAAAGACTTATCCACCTGCAGCTCATAGGTACCGGTGTTGTCGTGGAAGAGCATATGGCACTGTTGCACATTGTACTGCTCCGGGATGGACTGAATGATTTCATAGGCACTCTGCGCAAATAAATCCTTGGAATAACTCTTGGAAGAGGAGGGGATCGAGCTTGTCAGTCCGTAGAGCTGAATGCTGTAGATGGGTTCTGGTTTTTCCTTGTATTTTTTTGCCACGAAATAAGCCTGTGTTTTGGAGCTGTAGGACTGCACGCTGGTGGACAGGTTGTGGGAAACTTCCGTTAAAGCGGCGGTCAGTGCTTCAATTTCCTCATTTTTGAAGCTAAAGTCCTCAATGGTGTTGGTATCCACATAATAGGTGAGAGTTGCGAGGCTTTGCCGGTTGCTGGAGGTGTCGTCTTTCCGATAGAGATACCCGGTATAGGACATCTCAAAAATATTGTAATCCACATCCCCAACGACATATTCCTCTCCGTATTGGGCGGTGACATACTGGTTCATCTTCTTTTCCGCCTTCGAGCCGCCAAACGGAACGCCGGTAATCTGGGTTATTCCGAGATAGGCGATCGTGATAAGGAAAATCGTCAAAAAGAAAAAAATCAGTTTTTTGATTAAGCTTTTAATATCTGTCACTGTTGTGTTCCCTGCCTTTCCCTGCGCCGACTAACACGGTGTCTGCGCTAAGGTGTCTCCGGGTTTTACCCGGGTGTGATCCTATGTACTGGAGTTTTCAAGCGAATTGCTATCACGCTTCCCGCTTATTATAGATGAACGCAGAAAGGGATAATTGGCCATTACCGTTAGATGGGCCATGGGGATAAATATAATGTCCACGCTGTGGACATTATAGCATGCCAGGGGAAGAGGTGCAATCCTAACCTCCCAAATGCTTTTCTGCATTGCGAAACAGAAAAGATATGATAGAAATGGGATGATTGCCTGCGCAGAAAATATTGAGCGCTTCAGAAAACCGGGCATTCGCAAGGTGCGGGGAACCCCTTACGATGCGCTGACCTTTTGCTTGAGCCGGCAACGGTTTGAAGAAATTGAAAAAACAAATTCCTGTTAAACGATCCAAAAGTCACAAAATTCGGACAGCCCGGGCTCTTATCCAATAGGCCCGGGCTGTCTAGCTGTTTGCCGGAAAAGACGGTTTCCGACCGCTATTTGCTGGAATGGTTGCCGTCGACAGCGTTCCCAGCACCACCGACAATGTCTTGGGCGCCGCTGACGATTCCGCTGACGACATCTTCGGTTCCGCTAACAACGCCGCTGACGACATCTTCGGTTCCGCTGACAACCCCGCTGACAACATCATTGACAGCCCCTCCGGAATTAGCAGCGGAAGAACTGTTATTATTGTTCCCACAACCGGTGAACATTGCCGCGCAGAGAAGCGCCGACATCGTCAAAGCGAACATCTTTTTCATGGGATTACCCTCCTTTGAAAAGGCTTTGAAGAAAACGGGAAACCGTTTTCAAAAAATAGTGTTCCCAGTACAGACGAATTCATAAGAAGAAAATTAAAATATTGGTTTTGGAAACCATTTATTCGTAAATTAGCCATAATTATTTTGGAACAATCCCTTTCATTTTTGTAACTATTGTGGTACAATAAAAATACAATCATAACGATTGTAGGATTTTCTGCTCAAGGAGAAACCAAAAATTCTGCACTGGCCCGCTGGCCGTGCAAAAAAGGGGTTGGATCTATGAACATCACTATCACTGGAAGAAAAATCTCAATCAAGGACCGCTTCAGGGAAAGAGTGGAAAAAAAGCTAGGTAAGCTTGACAAATTCTTTAGTAGCGAAGCGGACGCCCAAGTGACCCTGAGTTATCTCAAAGACCAGTTCACTGTTGAAATTACGATCCGCGATACCCGAAATTCCATAGTATTTCGCTCGGAGCGTACGACAGGGGACATGTTTGATTCCCTGGAAGCAGCAGCGGATTCGATTGTCCGCCAGATTGTTAAAAATAAAGGCAAGCTGGAAAGCAGAGTACGCGCCGGCGCTTATACGGACGCCGCTTTCGAACCGGAGGAAACGGAAGAAGAACAAGATTACAAGATTGTGCGCTGCAAGCGCTTTGCCATAAAACCCATGGAAGTGGAAGAAGCCATTTTGCAGATGAATATGCTTGACCATGAGTTTTTCATGTTCCGCAACATCGAAACGGAGGAAATCAACGTCGTTTACCACCGTCATAATGGGGATTACGGCTTGTTGGAGCCCGAAGATTAACGTTTTAATCCGCGGTCGTACGGAAAGAAAGATGTGCAAAGGGCCGGAGAAGGATTCTCCGGCCCTTTGCTGTGGGTATGAAGAATGTATGAGAATAGGAATTGGCAAAAATCAGTGGGAAAAGGCCATATATTTTTCAAAGACCGGCAGAATCCCGATCCCATTTTCCCTTTGGGAGGACAGCTGCATGATATCATGACCCGGGAAAGTATTCCCCTCAATTAGTTCTGGGCCGTCATTTGTGATTGCAACATCCCATGCGACATAACGGATTTGAGGAACCACAGTGGCGGCCTGTTTGCACAGTTCGACTGCTTTGTCAAACATCGGGATAGCAAAGCCGACGATGGGTTTTCCAGACATCGGATGAACGTCGTAGGTGATGAGGTCTTTATCCTCTCCGGCTTTCACAATGGTGCCGGTGGAGATATCCACCAGGGCAGACATGCCGCCGCTGTTAAGGTTGTCAACGAAAGAACCATGGTTGCCGATTCGGATGGAGGAGAACACGACGTCCGCAGTGCCGTCCTCCTTGAGAATGGTGACAATGCGCAGCGTGTTGACGGAATTCTCGTAGAGCGCTGCGATTTCGTCGTGCTGTTCTACTACCTGTTCGACCAGAGTTCGATCGGACTGCGTGAGGAAATCATACATGTCCCCGGGCCCTAAAAAGTCGGATAAAGAGGTCTTAAGCACGCCCCGACCGCAGATCCCATCCGCAGGTTTGGCTATGACACTTGGATGCCGCTGCAAAAAACCGGCAAATTCCTCAGCAGTAGCCTGCTTTAAATCAATGGATTCCCTGCGGATAAACGCGGAGAATTTTTGATGGAACTGTGCTTTGTCCTCAAACAGGTATGTATAGTTCGGGTCGTTAAAGCAACGGACCGCCTGGTTGTTTTTGCCGCGCGTCAGATAGGTGGAGCGTTGATCCGCACTTAGGTAGTAAAACTGGAACAGGTCGTAATCCGCGTAGCCCGCCAGGTAGTGAAAGCCGCACCAAACCATGTCCAAAAACAAAAACACCCGGTTTTTTCCCGTGCGTTTGTGGATTTTATCGACTGTGTGCAGCATGTTTTTATAATCCATATCCGCAATCCGGCCTACCAGATAAGAAAGATTCATCTAGGATTCCTCCAACTTGGGATTTACAGAGCGTCAAGGGGCAAAACAGGCCGCTCAAACTATAGAATCTATTATCTTGCTTTTCTCCGCGCCCGACAATAGTTTACCCGAAAAAATCACATAACATTCACATTAGGACGGGTTAGGAAACCCCCTTTCTTCCAAATGCCGGATGCTGAAAAAAACCGATTCTGATTTTTGTGAGAATTATACAGGTTAGAGCACCGAAAAAAGCCGAAATCCGCGATTATGCAGTAATTTTTTCAAAAAAGGGGTTTCTTTTTCGGCCGGATTGTTATAGAATAACTAACGTAGCGCAGCGCATTTGTTGTGTCAGGTACATGACAGATGCGCTTTGCCGTCCCGTCTTTTTGTAAAACCGGAAGAAGCGCGGGCGGCTTTTATTAAGTATATATGGATATCAAGCGGTGTGGCAGCCGGGTGTCTGTATATAGGAGGGAAATTCAAATGATAGAGGTAAAGAACCTCACCAAAAAATACGGCGACAAAAATGCCGTGAACGACATTTCGTTTACCGTCAATCAAGGTGAGATCCTGGGCTTCCTTGGGCCGAACGGCGCGGGAAAATCCACCACCATGAATATCCTCACCGGCTATCTCTCTGCGACATCCGGCTCGGCCGTAATTGCAGGATATGATATTCTGGAAGACCCGATTGAAGCGAAAAAGCATATCGGGTACCTGCCGGAGCATCCGCCGCTGTATCTGGATATGACGGTCAAGGCCTACCTGAGCTTTGTTTATGACCTGAAAAAGGTCAGGCTGCCCAAGGCAAAACACCTCAAGGAGGTCTGTGAGCTTGTAGGCATTACAGAAGTTTACAACCGGATCATCAAGAACCTGTCCAAAGGGTATCGACAGCGTGTCGGGCTTGCCCAGGCGCTCATTGGAAACCCGGATGTCCTGATTCTCGACGAGCCGACTGTCGGCCTCGACCCGAAGCAGATTATTGAAATTAGAAACCTCATCAAACGCCTCGGCAAAAAACACACCGTTATCCTCTCCTCCCACATTCTACCGGAGGTGCAAGCGGTGTGTGAGCGTGTCATCGTCATCAACCGAGGAAAGCTGGTCGCGGACGATACGCCCGACAACCTGTCCCGTTCCATGTCCACCGACCATAAACTGCGCGTACGCATTGAAGGGCCTCATGAGGAAGTGATGAAGACCCTGCAGAAAATCCCCTGCATGCTCGAAGCCGTCGACCTCGGCGAGCGCGAGCGGGTAGAGGGCAAGCCGAGCTTTGTCCATGAGTATTCCCTGGAAGCGGAGGCAGGCCTTGACATCCGCCGGGAGCTGTTCAAACGCATGGCCGAACGCGGATGGGCGATTTTAAGCCTGCGCTCCTCTGAGCTTACGCTCGAGGAGATCTTCCTGGAACTCGTCGATGACGACGCAAAACACGGAGGTGATCGTTAATGGCTGCGATTATGCGGAGAGAACTCTCTTCTTACTTTACATCCCCGATCGGGTACATATTCCTCTGCGTGTTCTATATTTTCGCTGGCTTTTTCTTCTTCAGCGGAACGCTTGCCAGTTCCAGCACGGACATGACCGGCGTCTTTTCCGGCCTGTCCACGATAACCATGTTCCTGATCCCGATCCTGACGATGAGGCTGATGAGCGAGGATAAAAAGCAGAAGACTGACCAGGCCCTGCTGACCGCTCCGGTCAATCTAATCTCTTTGGTGCTCGGCAAGTTTTTGGCGGCGCTCATTGTCTTTACCATGGGACTTGTCATCACGATTGTGTTTGCAGCAACGATTTCTTTTTTTGCTGCACCTGACTGGGCCGTTGTGTTCGGGAATTTTGTCGGCTCGCTGTTTTATGGCGCCGCGCTGATTTCCATCGGACTGTTCATCTCCTCGCTGACGGAGAATCAGATGGTCGCGGCAGTCGGTTCGTTTGCCGTGATGATTGCGCTCAACCTGATTGACGCTGTGGCCAGTCTGATGCCGACTCAGTTTTTGCAGAACCTGGTCCTAGGTATTTCGTTCTACCAAAGATATACCAATTTCACCAACGGAATTTTTAATTTCGCAAATATAATCTTTTTCCTCAGTGTGTGCGCGGTCTTTTTGTTCCTGACTGCCCGTGTGCTTGAGAAGAGAAGATGGAGCTAGGGGGATTTTGGGTTTCCATGAAGAAGAACAAAGAGACAAAGAACAATGCTGTGAAAACGGGAAAAAAGAGTTTTCTGAAAAGCAAAAAGTTTAAATACGGCGGTTTTGCGACGCTGTTTACCGTGATTTTCCTTGTCGCGGTAATCATCATCAACGTCATTGCAACCGCACTAGTGGACCGCTATCCGCTGACACTCGATTTGACCTCGACCGGCGCCTATGAGCTGTCGGAGGATACGACCGGTTACATTAAAGGCCTAGACAAGCAGATTACGATTGATGTGATGACTGACAAGCAGTCCCTTCGCAGTGCGGGTTCCTATTTCGTGCAGGCGGATGAGATTATCAACCAGTATGCAAAGCTCAACAGCAACATCACGGTCAACTATATTGACATCGTGAAAAACCCGGCATACGCGAGCAAATATCCAAACCAAGATGTATCCCAGTACGACATTGTCATCAGCTGCGGCCCCGACCGCATAAGGGTCGTCAGCATCGCGGATATGTTCAATACCAGTACATCCAGCGGCAACCTGACGATTACCTCCTCCAAGGCGGAGAAGGTCATGACCAGCGCCATCATGGGTGTTTCCTCGGATGAAAACTACAAAGTCGCGGTTATGACCGGCCATGAGGAACTCTCCTCCTCCGGCTTCCAAAGCCTACTGAGTGAGAACGTCTATGATATTTCCACGCTCAACCTTGCAACGGATGAGATCCCGGACGACATCAACCTCCTTTTGATTGTCGCCCCGATGCGTGATTACTCCGAAGATGAGCTGAAAAAGATTGACCGCTACCTGGACAACAACGGTAAATTCGGCAAGAACGTCATGTACGTTGCGGATACCTCCCAGCCGGAATCCCTGCCCAACCTCGATGCGTTCCTCGCGGAATGGGGCATCAAGGTAAATCCGGGCGCCGTGTATGAGACGAATGGCGCAAAGGTCTTTAACTACCAGCGCTATTTTGTTGTAGCAGATTACGCGGAAGAGGAATATTCCAAAGATTTCAAATCCGCAAACCGTCTGATTGCGTTACCCAGCAGCCGTCCGCTGGAAGTCCTGTTTGAAACCGGAAACAACAGAAGAACAACGACCCTGCTCCAATTCAGTGAGACGGCCGGAGTCGCTCCGGCGGATGCGGGAAAGGATTTCGATTATAATGCCAATGTGGCAGGACATACGATTCCGGGCGTTGTGCTCAGTACACAGAAAACCTATGACGGTACCACCCAGCAAAACTCCAACGTTATTGTGGCGGGCTCCACTTCTTTCATCAGCTCGGATTTGATTTCAAGCACCTCGGTGGCAAATGGCGAGTACCTCATCAATCTGCTCAACACGCTGACCGAACGCAAAAACGTTGTGGATATCGTTTCCAAAGAGCTTGGCGGCACCTCGCTAAGTATGACACAAAACCAGACTACAACTCTCGCCGTTACCTTTGTGGCAATCGTTCCGCTGATTGTCCTCATCACGGGTGTGGTCGTTTGGCTGCGTAGGAGGAACCGGTAAGCTATGGCTATCAAGAAAAGAACCAGGAATTTGTTGATTGCCCTCGCTGCTGTGATTGTGCTTGCCGGGGCATTAGCAGCACTTGTATGGCTCGTGCCAAAGGCACCGGAGAAGGAAAACACCTCCTCCGGTACTACAAGCTATGAGTTGTACCGCCAGTCCACGGCGGCAGTGGACCATGTGGACATTGAAAATGAAAAAGATACCCTGACCGTGCAGACCACGGGTACGGATGAATGGACCGTTGTGGGCTTGGAAAACTATACCCTTCAAACGGACGTGCTGAAGTCTACCATTACCAATGCTGCCGCCATAGTGGCCAGTGACAAGGTTGGGGACGATATCACCGATTTTGCTCAGTACGGATTGGATCACCCGGTGAGCAAGGCGACGGTATACTTCACCGACGGCTCCACCAAATCCTTTGAAGTGGGCGGAAAAGTCCCGGGTGTCAACAGCTATTATGTCCGCCTGTCCGGGGAGAGTACGGTCTACGTTGTCAGCAACACCAAGATGGCGTATTTCCTGAAGGCGAAAACGGATTTTATCTCCGCACAGATTACACCGACTACGGAAAGCGGCATTACCTTGCAGGATGCGACCTTCTCCGGCGCCTGCCGGGAAGCACCGATTGTCATCAAGCGGGCGACGGACGAAGAGGTGGAGGCAGATCCCACGCTCAAATATAATGTCTACCGCGTAACCGCCCCGCATGAGGGCGGCGTGGACTTTGACCGCGGAGGAAAGTTCATCCAGTATGTAAACGGAATGGTCGGTAGCGGCGTAGTCGCCATCAACCCGACCGCCGAGGAGATGGCAAAATACGGCCTTGATAATCCGTATTCGATTGTGGAGTACTCCACCATAGACGGACAGAACGTGAAGCTCTCCTTTGGCAAAAACGAACAGGGAGAGGCCGACGGCATCCGCTATGTCTACCGCGAGGGTGTCTCTCTCATCTACAAAGTCAATTCATCCGATGTCAGCTGGGCGGAAGTGACTGAACAGGAAATGATTTCTCCGTTGTATTTCTCACCTGGCATTGACGATATCGGGGAAATCCACATTATCTCCGAGGGCCAGGACTACGCATTTGTCTTGGAAGAAGGGGATGACGACGGCATGAATATCACCTGCAACGGGGAGAAAGTGGATACCAAAAACTTCCGTAAGCTCCTCAATCTGATGATTTCCCTTCCTGCAGAGGAAGTCGCCGACATCACGGAAGAATCCCAGGCAACTGGCGAAAAGCTCCTGACGCTCAACTATAAGCTCAAGGAGCAGGATTACGATGTGGAGATTTCCCTGATTGACGCGGGCAACCGCCGTGCGTATATCAGCAAGAACGGTGAGGTCACCTACATGACCCGCTCCACCTATGCAGACAAGTTTAAAACCGAACTGCAGAAATTCCTCAACGGCGAGACGGTCGCCTCCAACTTCTAAGCATAGACCTTGGTGTAACACAAATTGATACCGGACTGTGGCGTGTTCGTCAGCGCCACAGTCCCTTGTTTTCTCTTGGACTGGAAAGGATGGTACCTATATGAATTTAGAAGCACAACTTGCAAAAGAGCTTGGCATTTCGGTAAAACAGGTCGAAAGCACAATCAAGCTGATTGACGAGGGCAACACCATCCCTTTTATCGCGCGATACCGCAAGGAGATGACCGGCTCCCTAGACGACACCGTGCTGCGTGAGCTGGAAGAGCGCTTGACGTATCTGCGCTCGCTTGCCTCTCGCAAGGAGGAGGTGCGTGCCGCGATTGAAGGGCAGGACAAGCTGACCGAAGGGATTGTAACGGCGCTGGACGCCGCAAAAACGCTTGCCGAGGTGGAGGACATTTACCGCCCCTACCGCCCGAAACGGACGACGCGCGCGATGCTGGCCAAAAAGCGGGGACTCGGCCCTCTTGCAGAGAAAATCCTGCTCGGGCAACGACTCCCGTTTGATGTACACCGGGCGGCAAAGGATTTTATCGGAGAAGGGGTGCCGGATGAGGCCGCAGCCATTCAGGGTGCACAGGATATTCTCGCGGAGGAGATCTCCGACCGTGCGGATTTGCGCGGCAAGCTTCGCGATTTTCTCAAGCGCACAGGAACTATCGTCTCCGTCAAAGGGGGGGAGGAGGAGACGGTCTACGCACAATACTACGAGTTTTCCCAGAGCATTTCAAAAATTGTGCCTCACCGTATTCTGGCGCTCAATCGAGGCGAGAAGGAAGGCTTCCTGAAAGTATCGGTACAGGCGGACGACGAGAGGGCAAAGGAAATAATCTGCCAGGAATATGTGAAGGGGGACAACGAATGCTCATCCCTCGTGCGGGAAGCCTGCGAGGACGCCTACGCGCGTTTGATATTCCCGGCACTGGAACGCGAAATCCGAAATGATTTGACCGATCTTGCTGACACGCAGGCCATCAAGGTGTTCGGCGAAAACCTCCGCCAGCTTTTGCTCCAGCCCCCGGTCAAGGGCTGTGTCACACTCGGGCTTGACCCCGCCTACCGCACCGGATGCAAAATCGCCGTCGTGGACGAGACGGGAAAAGTCCTTGATACCGCGGTGATCTATCCCACGCCTCCCCAGAACAAAAAGGAGGAGGCCAAGCGGGTTTTAAAACGCCTGATCGACAAATACGGGGTGAATGTCATTTCCATCGGCAACGGCACGGCTTCAAGGGAATCCGAACAGTTTGTGGCACAATTGCTCCATGAAATGGAGCATCCACTCAGCTACATGGTGGTCAGCGAGGCGGGGGCATCTGTCTATTCCGCCTCCAAGCTCGCGGCGGAGGAATTCCCGCAGTACGATGTCTCTTTGAGGAGTGCTGTCTCGATTGCAAGGCGCCTGCAGGACCCTCTTGCGGAGCTTGTCAAAATCGACCCGAAAGCCATCGGCGTTGGGCAGTACCAGCACGACATGCCGAAAAAGCAACTCGACGCGGCGCTCGATGGCGTGGTGGAAAGCTGCGTCAACTCGGTCGGGGTGGACTTGGACACGGCGTCGTTTTCCCTACTCTCCCACGTGGCGGGAATCAATAGCACGGTTGCCAAAAATATTGTCGCATACCGGGAAGAAAACGGTGCGTTTACCGAGAGAAAACAGCTGTTGAAAGTGCCGAAGCTCGGTAAAAAGGCCTTTGAGCAGTGCGCAGGTTTCCTGCGCATTCGAAATGGCAAAAATCCGCTGGATGCGACGGCAGTGCACCCGGAATCCTATCAGGCGGCTGAGCTTTTGACTCAGACCTGCGGCTATGACAGTGGGGAGCTCAGCGTAAAGGGCCTGAAAGACCTGCCGGAACGGGTGAAACATATCGATTTGGAGAAATTCTGCGACAAGGCGGGAATCGGCAGGCAGACGGCGGAGGACATCATCGCCGAACTCACCCGGCCGGGCAGGGACCCTCGGGATGAGCTGCAAAAGCCTTTGCTGCGCACCAACGTAATGACGATGGAGGATTTAAAAGAGGGGATGGAACTCAAGGGTACGGTGCGCAATGTCGTCGATTTCGGCGCGTTTGTGGACATCGGCGTGCATGAGGACGGACTTGTGCACATTTCCCAAATCTGCGAACGCTTTATCCGCCACCCATCCGAGGTGCTCAAAGTCGGGGATATCGTCACCGTCAAGGTGCTGGGTGTGGATCCCGTGAAAAAGAGAATTTCCCTGACGATGAAGGTGTAAAAGACCAAAACGGGAAAAAGCGAAAATCCCCTTTCCCTGTTCATGGATAGGGAAAGGGGATTTTAAGCAATTTTACGCTTTCTTACGTACCGGGAACATCACGCCGGTTTCAAGTTCTTCGGGGTCGCTGACCATACTCTCATCTTTGATGTAGCGTTCGATGGCCGGGCCGCAGATTTCATAGTCCGGATGCTCGGAGACCCACTGGCACAGCGTGTCGTAGGCATAGTGGATACGGTCATACGGGCCGGTATGTGTGACGGCCACGACTGTACAGGCGGGCATAGTAAAGACGCCCTCACCGTCGCCGGTTACGATTGCCTGTGCCTCTGCGTCCATGGAATCATAGGAAAACTCCTTCCCATGATACAACAGCTGGGTAGCTCCGGCGCGTTTGATTCCCCGGCGCTCCATCTCCTCATGCAGTTCAAAGAAGAGGTCATGAATCTGTGCAATGTTGATGGTTTTTCGGATGCCAAAAATCCGTTGCTCCGGTTCCTGCATCAGGATAACATGATAGTGGTTGACTGCCATACTGGTTCCCTCCATTTGGATAATGCTGTCCTCCATCCGGCGGATTTTCCGGCGCATATCGTTCAGCTCGGTGTAGGCCTGAATCCGGCGCTCGTGGATTTTCTGCGCAAGCTCCTCTTTGGGAAGCGTAAGCAGCTCCTTTATCTGTGCCAGGGAAAAGCCGTAGGATTTGAGCGTCTCGATCTGTACTAAGTCGCCGAGCTGCTCATGAGTATAGTAGCGGTAGCCGTTTTCCTCCCCGACAAGGGCGGGGGAGAGCAGGCCGAGCTTATCGTAGTGGCGTAGCATGCGGGCGGAGACATGACTGAAGCGGGAAAATTCTCCGATGGAAAACATGGGGTGTCTCTCCTATTACAATAAATTTGGACAGGAAAGCCGGGCAGCCAGTCCGGCTTTCCCTCCATCTCGTGCCTAA
>UQSL01000021.1 GCA_900543705.1 uncultured Oscillospiraceae bacterium | reverse complement strand
TTGTCACGCCAGTGGCACAGCTGGGCAGCTATGTGCGGATCGGATAAACGCTGAAGGCATCTAAGCGTGAAGCCGACCTCAAGATAAGATATCCCACCAGGTTAACTGGGTAAGACCCCTTGAAGACTACAAGGTTGATAGGCTTAAGGTGTAAGCATCGTGAGGTGTTTAGCCAGCAAGTACTAATCGGTCGAGGGCTTGACCTTAAATCTGAGGTCTCTGTCCTAATTCCTTGTTTCGCATTCCCCTTTGTTCAGTTTTGAAGGTGTACAGACAATTCAATGATGTATGCTTTCCTGAAAAGAGAAAAGCTGGTGTCAATGACGCTTAGGATCCACCTGTTCCCATCCCGAACACAGAAGTTAAGCTAAGCGGTGCCGAAGATACTTGGCGGGTGACCGCCTGGAAAAATAGGTCGATGCCAGTTCCTTAATCTTTCTCCAAAGCTTACGTCGGTAGGTATGAAGTCCTTAACAAGAAAACGAGTTTAGCACTTTAGCTATTTTGTGAGTGAAGGTAAAAATATTCCTCCTTAGCTCAGTCGGTAGAGCATGCGGCTGTTAACCGCAGGGTCGTCTGTTCGAGCCAGACAGGGGGAGCCAATAGTCTGAAATCGCTGTGAAGAGATTCACAGCGATTTCGTAGACTTGAATCTTATTATGGGCCTTTAGCTCAGTTGGTTAGAGCAACCGGCTCATAACCGGTCGGTCCAGGGTTCGAGTCCCTGAGGGCCCACCATGATAGATAGGGGTATAGCTCAGCTGGTAGAGCAGCGGTCTCCAAAACCGCGTGCCGAGGGTTCGATCCCTTCTGCCCCTGCCAATGCTGCTATGGCTCAGTAGGCAGAGCACGTCCTTGGTAAGGACGAGGTCACCAGTTCGAATCTGGTTAGCAGCTCCATAAACCCGCATGAACACTAGGTTTGTGCGGGTTTTTTGTATGTTTTTTTAGAAATTCTTTTTCATGTTTTTGTTCCACTTCCTTTCTTAGTTTTGTATCACGTGGGATCTTTGAAGAAATTTTTGATAAAACCGTCTATAACTGCCTCAATTGCAGCAATTGCAGTAAAAGGTTATGCAATATTTTCGATGTCCATGGTTCTAATCTGCGAATTTTATTGTAGTGCTCATCATTCAGAGGGCTAACGACAGAAATTTCAAAATTTTACTGACATGTGTATAGATAGCCAACGTTGTTTTAATGTCCTTTTGTCCCATCAATGACTGCACTACCCGAGATTAACGCCGTGTTCCAGAAGCAGAGTAGCATAGGTATGGCGAAAAGAGTGAAAATGCAAATCAGGATTGATGTTATATTTGAAAATAGAACGTGCGCCTTAATAGGTATGGAGCTCCCCGTTTTGATTGCAAAAAACCAGAGAGTTGTCGTCTATCATTCGGAAACCTTTAAGACCGATTTGTTTGCTTTGATAAGCTTCACTTGTATTTGTACCATGGATAGGGCAGACGCTGTTGCTGGGATTCCTGTCTTTCCTGGGTTGCCATGACTTTTCCCTCCAATCACAGGAGTTGCTCTGCTTAATGCCGGAGCGGTAATCAGGACATTAGAGACACCGGATCGGTAACCGCCACCTCTTGCGATGTCACCCGCGGGGGCTTGCGACGGTTTCTGGGGAGCACACTGCATTTATCCGGACGGTGAGCAGGCGGGAGGAGGGCACGGTGCTGCTCCACACGCCTTTTGGCGGAATCCGAGTGTTGGGAGAGCTTTACTGAATTTGCTAAAGATAACAAGATTTATAATAAAGAAAACCATGGGATTGAGAGAGTCGAAACCCTTGGTTTCTTGATTTTTTTGGGAAAAAACGGTATGATGGGATGTGATGGGATATAGCAAATTGCAAAGGAGGGGGAGTAAAAGATGAAACGGATTTTGGCGTTATACCTGGCAGTCGTGTTTGATATGCGCTGTACCGAGGGAGAACTCCATATAGATATGGATCCTCCTGCGGTCCAAACCGTTACGGTGGTTAAGGAAAAATCAAAAACATCCCGCCTGTCTTCGCCTTTTCAGCCGGAATCCTCTCAGGAATTCGAAGATTCTCCCCTGGAGGATCAAAAGAAGAGAGTTCCTTTGCTTCGGAATCTATTGCACAGCCGTCAGAGGAGAGCTTGCCTAAATCGAAGAGCTCCCATGACACGGTTACGAAACCGAAGTTTTCGGGCGCTTCTTCCAGTGAAGAGTCCCTGGCCCCTTCCTCTACCCTGGCACGGATGGAGCAATATGGATATGGTCATTAGTAATAGAAAGGAGACAATATGAGACGATTGCTATGTGTGATACTATCATGCGCTATGGTGCTGGCGCTGTTGACCGGCTGCGGCGGGGAGGGGGGAGGAACCTCAACCTCCGCGCTTTAAAACCTTTCCTGGTCTTCTCAGGAAAGCAGTTCGGAGGAGAGTACTACGGCTGACCAGCCGGATGAATCTTCCGCAGCACAGCAGACAGGAGGACAGCCGGAGGGCACACCGGTCCCATCCACTTCGACTTCGGTTTCCACCGCTCCCGCACCCGAGCCGGTCAAGTTTGTCGTCTACGAAGGGGATACTTTCATGCAGGTGGCAAACAGGCTGGAAGAAAAGGGCGTGTGCAGTGCGGCGGACTTTTACACGACGGCGCAAAACTATACGGTGAAATCCTTCTACGTACCGGAATCCCCCGACCGGTGTTTTAAGATGGAAGGGTATCTGTTCCCGGCTACCTATGATTTTACAACTGGTAGCGACCCGGAGGATGTGCTGCGCGACATGCTCAACGCGTATGCCGCCTATTCCGGCATGCCGTCAGATGACGATTTGATTCTCGCCTCTGTCATTGAACAGGAAGCAAGGAGCTCGGAGCACATGGCTCTGGTTTCTTCGGTGTATAAGAACCGGATGGCGGCGGGCATGAGCCTGGACGCAGACCCGACAAGGGATTATGTCAATAACTATATTACAGGGAATTCCCTAGTGTCGGACCAGTCGAAATATGCTCCGCTGTATAACACCTACCGTTTTACCGGCCTGCCCGCAGGGCCAATCTGCAATCCAAGTGCTCGCGCGATATATGCAGCCCAGCATCCAGCTGAAACGGATTATTACTACTTCTTTTTTGGAATGGACAATGATAACCATTACTCTGCCACCTATGAAGAGCACCTGGCACAGATTGAACAATACGGTGTGCAGTCCCAATAAAAGGCACAGAGATAAAGCCGCCGGAGAATTTTTGGACTGTTCCCCGATGAATAGACAAAGGTAAAAGCACCCTGTCGTAGAAAAGCAAAAAATTACACGGCCTTGCTCCTGATTTCAAAGGGAGTGAGGCCGTTTTTCAAATCAATGCGCTCGAAATTGTAGAATTGCACATACACTGCAACTGTTAACTGCACCTCATTCTGATCAGCAAATTTTGTGCGGTATATATAATTTTTACTCCAATTATCTTCATGACTATAATAGTGGCAAAGATATACGCGTTTATCAATTAGCTGACTATCTCTATACACGACAGTACAATGATGATTTAGCAACGAATGAGATTTTAAAAGATACCAGAAAAAAATGATGCCATATCAATTATTAACTACTTGTTCTACAGATGCTTTAAAAATTTTCCTATATATTATAGTTACATTAGCGTGTTTATCTAGCGCTATTTCTTTAGGCAGTATCACTCAGTACGTTAGTTCATTAGCATTATTGGTTTCTGGAATTAGCAATTTGATTGCTCAATTACAATCGCTATTTTTCAATAACAAATACTTAGAGCATTATTTCCAATATTTAAATCTACCGGAATCATGATTATGATAAAAACGGATATGAAATTTCCGGAGGAGTAGCACACCGTATCGCTTTTGCTCGAGCACATTACAAAATTTGTTCGTATTATATCACGAAAATATGATTCGAATGAAAAAGATATCCGAAATAAAAATAAGCATATTGTGATCCATACATCTTGCAAAAGTAGTCCGAGTTTAACAACGCGCCGGATAAAAAAATATTTTTCCGCCAACTTTCTTGGGTTGTAATTCATCTAACTAATAGTAAGCAAATAATCAGCGAAGCAGGATGGTATGGATATGAAGCCGAATAGCAATAAAAGAATAAATTCCAGGAAAAGAATCCGCAAACTTCATGTGTTTTATAAAGTGTCGTCTGTTATCCTAACCATTTTTTTAATCATAGCTGGGATGGCGGTGGTCAATCCGAAATTTTTGCGCCAGTCGCTTGTAGGGGCAGGCCTGTCGTCCTCAGGAAGCGCAGTGACAGGCCCTCATGAGGGAAACGTTTCCTCCGCTGTTTCTTCCCTGCGTCTGGCAGAATGCTCGGTTAAGAGCGAGCAGCCGCTGCAATCCATACCGTCCTCGGAGCCATCCGAACCGGTGTCCTCTGAGGACAGTCAGGAAAGCTCAAAGCTGGAGAGCACAACTCCTCCGGAAAACCTGCCGGTCAAAGATCCGGTGGAAGACGCGGTGCCTCAATCTGCCGCCGTACCGGACAGCTACTTTGACGACGCAGTGTTTATCGGGGATTCCCGTACCGAGGGCTTTATGATGTATGCAGGGCCGGAAGGCGCTGATTATTTTACGCTCAAGGGCCTAAATGTAGAAACGGCATTTGATAAACCCGCGATCACCATTGGAGGAAACAAAATATCCGTGGTGGATGCTTTAAAGTACGGTACTTATGGCAAGGTGTACATCATGCTCGGCGTCAACGAGCTTGGATGGGCGTACAGTGAGCTGTTCATCAAGCGCTATGGGGAGCTGATAGAGGCCATCCGCCAAATTCAGCCGAATGCGGAAATCTATGTGCAGTCGATTTTACCGGTATCCAAAGAGAAATCGGAAAAGGATGCCATTTATAACAACGCCAATATCAAAAAGTACAATGACCTGATTGTGCAGATGACCAAAGATAAAGGGGTACACTTCCTCAATGTCAAAGAGGCGGTGGAGGATTCTTCGCTGTGTCTGCCGGATAGGGCCAGTACGGATGGGATTCATCTGAATGGGGAATATTGCCGCAAATGGATGGAATACCTGCGCACACATACGGTAGGAAGAAAAGGAGTCGATTTCCATTGAAAAAAGTAACTGCAATCATGCTTTCCCTCAGCCTGACACTTGTCATGCTCACCGGATGCTCAGGGGCAAAAACCCTTACGGTTTCTACCGGAGAGCTAGCAGATAAGCTGGCGGCGGAGGTTGGCTTTACCGACCAGATGTCCAAGGTGGAGGACAGGACGTTTTTTGCATTGTACAACGTGGAAAAGAGTATGGTTTTGCAAGCCGCTGTTTATATGAGCACCGGAGCTACGGCGGAAGAAATCGCTGTTGTTAAAGCAGTGGATACAAACAGTGTCGCTGCCATTGAACAGGCAATGAAGGAGCGGGTCGAATCTCAAAAGACAGGTTTTGAAAATTATGTGCCGACGGAGCTTGACAAGCTGTCAAAGCCGGTAATCAAGATTGTGGGAGACACTGTAATTCTGTGTATTTCCGACCACAATGACAAAGCGGAGCAGGTTATCGACCGTGTAACAAAATAGGCTGGTTTCCCCTAATTTTCCGGAAACAGGCCTGCAGGAAGGGGATTTACCAGTGAGATGCGCGCAGGACTGGAAGTATCCAGAATTAACCAGGTATCTGGAAGAAAATCAGGAACGGTTTTACCGGATTGCGTTTGGTTATGTCAAAAACCGGGAGGCCGCGCTGGACCTTGTCCAAGATGCGATTGTCAAGGCGATCGCCAATCTGTCCTCCTTAAAGAAGCGGGAGTATCTGAAAACCTGGTTTTATCGAATTTTAGTCAACGAATGTCTGATGTATCTGCGCAAAAACCGGATTTTATATCTGCCGGATTTCGAAGAGCAGTTTGAACTGCCCCATACAGAAAAACGGTTTGAGGATATTGAACTCTATGAAGCGGTCGGAAACCTGGACCCGGCACTCAAAACAGTTGTCATTCTCCGCTTTTTTGAGGACTTGAAGCTCAACGACATTGCCCGCATCACCGGTACGAACCTGAGTACCGTCAAATCCAGGCTGTACAAGGCGTTGGGATTGCTGCGGGTTTCTATTGAGGAGGCGAAACTGGATGAATAGGATGCAGGATGCAAAGAAAGTTTATGATGCGATTAAAATACCGGAGGAGCTCTCCTCCAAGGTGAAAGAGGCGATTTCCAAGGGCTCTGTCACTCCAAAACGCCGTCATTTCCGATGGTACCAGACTGTCGTGTGTACGGCAGCCTGCATATTCCTGATGTTTGTCGGCGCTCTCAATGCGTTTCCCGCATTTGCCATGCAAGTCTATGATATCCCGGTACTTGGCAACATCGCAAAGGTTTTTACATTCCGGGAATTTGTCATTGACGATAAGGATAAATATATTGAGGTGCGCATGCCGGCGATTGAGAACACCACTCATACTGAGCTGGAAGATCGCATCAATTATGAAATCCGCCTAAAAATCGACGGGATAATCAAAGAGCAAGAAGAGCGCGCAAAAGAATACCGTCAGGCCTTTTTGGAAACCGGCGGCAAAGAGGAGGATTTTCACAAGATTCTTGTCAACATCGATTACAAGGTGATGTGTTCCAATGACGATATCCTCTCGTTTTACATCACCAAGAGCGAGACGCTCGCCGATACCTATCAGGAACAGTTTTACTACAACATCGACCTGAAAACTGGTAAGGAAATCAGCCTGTCCGATATGCTCGGGCCAAACTATATCGAAATTGCCAACAAATCCATTGAGCAGCAGATTGAGCAGCGGATGGCTGAAGATGAAAACGCCCTCTACTTCGGGTTTGGGGATGATACCGATATGCTTGCCGGCCGCTTTACGACGATTGAGAAGGATCAGACCTTTTATATCAATACGGAGGGCCATGTGGTCATCACCTTTGAAAAATATTCGATTGCACCCGGGTATATGGGCATTCAGGAGTTTGAGGTTCTCCCGGAATAAAACCTTTCTACCAAATTGACAGGAGAACGCGTCGATGGTTTTTTCCAGCATTTCTTTTTTGTTTTACTTTTTACCAATCACTTTGATTCTCTACTTTCTCGCTCCCAAAAAGCTGCGCAACCTCGTGCTCTTTGTCATGAGCTTAATTTTCTATGCCTGGGGAGAACCGGTGTATATCGTGCTCATGCTCTTTTCCACGGTGTGGGATTATACAATGGGCCGCTGTATTGACACAAACCTGAATCGCGGAAAACGCGGGCGGGCGCGCGGCTTTCTGATACTCTCAATTGTGGTCAATCTGGGGTTGCTCGGCTTTTTCAAGTATGCGGATTTTCTGATCACCACGTTCAATCAGATTCCGGGCGTCAATTTGCCTCTGCTTGGGCTTCCGCTTCCCATAGGCATTTCGTTTTATACGTTCCAGACGATGTCCTATTCCATTGATCTCTACCGAGGACAGGTGCCGGTCCAGAAGAATATTATCTCCTTTGGCACCTATGTCACGCTGTTTCCGCAGCTCATCGCAGGGCCGATTGTGCGGATGAAGAGCATTGCGGAGGAATTTAACCACCGGGAAGAAGGCTACGGCCTGTTTGCACAGGGCGTCCGTCGCTTTATCGTGGGCCTTGGGAAAAAGGTGTTGCTAGCCAACAACATCGGCGTCATATTCAGCGAGGTGGTTAAGATGGACATCCAGTCCGTGCCGGTACTCACTGCCTGGATTGGGATTCTGGCGTTTACTTTCCAAATCTATTTCGATTTTTCCGGGTATTCGGATATGGCAATCGGCCTCGGAAAGATGTTTGGCTTCCACTTCCCGGAAAACTTCGATTACCCCTATACCTCCAGGAGTATTACCGAGTTTTGGAGAAGGTGGCATATCTCGCTGGGTACCTGGTTCAAGGAATATGTCTATATCCCGCTTGGGGGCAACCGCAGGGGGATGGCAAAACAGATTCGCAACATCATGATTGTCTGGTTTTTGACTGGCCTGTGGCACGGGGCCAACTGGAACTTTATCGCCTGGGGGCTGCTGTTTGGCATACTGCTTTTGTGCGAGAAGCTCTTTTTGCTCCGCCTGCTTGAAAAGGTTCCCTCCGTAGTGCGCAGAGTATATGTGATGTTCTTTGTGATTTTGAGTTGGGCCCTCTTCTCCGCAAACTCACTCACGGAGGGCTTAAATTATATCCGCGCCATGTTTGGTGGCTTCGACCAGGCCTTTGCAGATGCAAACTCTGTTTATCTGCTTCTGACAAATCTGGTCTTACTTGTAATTCTCATCTTCGGCAGCACGACGCTTCCCAAGCGTCTGGGTGCGCGGCTGCAAAATCGCCTGTCCTCCAAGCCGGTTCTGGAAACAACTGTTCAAAATATTTTTCTCTATGCAGTGTTCATTTCCTGTATAGCATTTTTGGTTACGTCTTCTTATAATCCCTTTTTGTACTTCAGATTTTAGATGGAGGAGGTGAGCGGCCTTACCAGGCTGGCTGTACATGAAAAAAGGTAAATTCACGGCTCTGTTCTTTGTCATCTGCCTATGCATCGTACAGGTATTCTGCCTGTTAAAACCACAGGAAAAATTTTCGGAAAATGAAAACCGCAATCTCCAGGCTTTTCCGGCGTTTTCCCTGAAAACGATTTTCAGCGGGGAGTTTATGAAACAGTTCGATTCCTACACGGCGGATCAATTTCTCCTGCGGGATCAGTGGGTGAGCCTTGCCACAAGGGAGCTGCTTGCCTTAGGCAAAAAGGACAACCAGAAGGCCTACTTTGGCAAAGATGGATATCTCTTTGCCATAGAAACGGCGGATAAGGCGCAGTTTGCCAAGAATCAGGAGTTTTTGCTCGAATTCCTTCAGCAGTGCAAAGAAAAGTATCCACAGGTCAATTCCACCGTGATGATGGTTCCCACTTCCTCCAATATCCTGACGGATAAACTTCCTTACGGCGCAGCCGTTCCGGAGGAATCCGCTTTCATTGCGCAGGTGCGGGAAACGGTAGAGGGACTCGCTTTTTTCTGCGACCCTACATGGGAGCTGAAGGCACATGCGGAGGAAACTATCTTCTACCGCACCGACCACCACTGGACTTCCCTCGGCGCATACTATTCCTACCGTGCGTGGGCGAAAACGGAGGGGATTACTCCCAAAGAGCTCACCGGTTATACGAGAAAAACCGTAACGGAATCCTTCTTGGGCACGACCTATTCCAAGGCGAACCTCTCCTCTATCAGGCCGGAGTCCATCGAGGTTTTCGAATCTGCGGAAAACACCGGGGTGAAGATGCAGGTAGACACCGGAAAGGAAATGAAAACTTTACACAGCCTTTACGATGAGAGCTACCTTGACAAAAAGGATAAATACGCTTATTTTCTCAGTTCGAACAATCCGCTCGTGACCATTGAAACCGGGGTAAAAAACGGAAAGACCTTACTTGTCCTCAAGGATTCGTTTGCCAATTCCTTTATCCCGTTTTTGACCGGGGAATATGAGAAAATCCTCGTCGTTGACCCTCGCTACCAGCGCACGGGAATCTCCCAGATGATTGAAGAGGAAGCTGTCACAGATATTCTTGTTTTATATAATATTATCAACTTTGCCAATGACACCAATTTAATTTCTCTTGTCCGCTAAATCGCGAAGAAAACCAGCCCGCCCGAACTATTCGGCCGGGCTGGTTTTCCTGTTATTGGGTGACAGATCCGTCATGTTCAGACTGCCTGATTGTGGTATAATAGTTGCGGCAACAATTATCTTTATTCTCATGGCCCGCCATACGGCGATGGCCGATTATCCCATTCACGCTTTGCGTTCATGGGATAATCGTTGCGAAAGCAACAATTATCTTTATTTCATGGCCCGCCATACGGCGATGGCCAATTAGCCCATTCACGCTTTGCGTTCATGGGCTAATCACACAGGCTCAACGCCACGGGACCCTTCCGAGTCTGCAAAACAGCTCGTAACTTATTCCTATCGGTTATCAAACGGAGATGGAATATTCCACTACTCACGGTTTGTGTTACAAAATGCCTGCGGAAGGATGATGCTTGAAAACGAAGAGGGCTTTGAAGCAAATTAAGTCGAATTTCTGTATAAATACCTATATAATAAACAAATGGTATTTTATTTGTATGATTTTATCGTTGTATATCGAGAAAACTGGGAATTGATTGAGGTAACGAATGAAAGAAAGCATCCGCGGGTCAGATTTTGGAATATCATGTTCTTGGCTGGAACTATAATTGCAAAACCGGCAGTAGATAAGCTTCTTTTGTAATTTTATATTAGAATAATACATTTTGTAGAATAGAATCGAACCAAAGGAGGAGAAAACATGAAACTGCTTGTTGTAGAGGACGACCGCACCATCGCGCTGGGACTGGAATACTCCCTGCAGCAGGAGGGTTATACCGTAACCATCTGTAATACCGTTAAGCAGGCGCTGGAGACGGCAAGCATAGAACCCTTTGATTTGTACCTGCTGGATTTAACGCTGCCTGACGGCAGCGGTTATGACATCTGCAAGAAAATCAAGGCGCGGGGAGACGCCCCGGTCATTTTCCTGACCGCCTGTGATGACGAGGTCAACGTCGTCCTGGGATTGGACATGGGTGCGGACGATTACATTACCAAGCCATTTCGGATTCGGGAGCTGCTCTCCCGCATTCGTTCGGTCTTGCGTCGTTATCAGCAAGCGGGCCAATCCCAAAACCTGATAGAATTGGGGAATGTGCAAATTAACACTATGCAGGCCAAAGTGTCAAAGGAGGGAAAAGAAATCCCGTTAACTGCAATGGAATATAAGCTCTTGCTGACCTTGGTAAATTCCCAGGGAAAGGTGCTGACAAGAAATCAGCTGCTCGAGGGCATCTGGGACATTGCGGGGGATTTTGTCAACGACAACACGTTGACCGTCTATATCAAAAGACTTCGCGAAAAGCTGGAGGACGACCCGCAGAATCCCCGCATTATCCAGACGGTGAGGGGATTCGGCTACCGATTGGGGGACGGACATGTTCAGGAATAGGGAATTTTGCCATTTGCTCCTGATTGCCGGGATGTTTGGCATCCTGGGTTTTGTCATCCTTGCTGCCCTCGATCTGACCTGTGCGATACTCTTTGCCATCTTCTTTTTGATTTTGGTAGCCTGTTTTTTAGGGTTCACCGCTACAAGATATCGTCAGATTGCAGAGCTTTCGCTCTATCTCAATCGTATTTTGTCCGGGGAGTATGGCCTTGATCTGCGGGATAACGAGGAAGGGGAACTCAGTGCGCTCAAAAATGACATCTACAAGGTGACAGTCACGCTCGCGCATCAGGCCCAACTGCTGCAAAAGGATAAGGGGTTTTTGGCCGATACGCTGGCGGATATTTCCCATCAGCTCAAAACACCGCTTACTTCGATGCTGATGATGACCGATTTACTCGAACAGCCGAATCTGCCTGATGAAAAACGCAGAGAATTTACCGGACACATCCGTTCCCAATTGGAGAGGATGGAGTGGTTGATTTCCAGCCTTCTCAAGCTATCCAGACTTGACGCAGGTACGGTACACTTTAAAAAAGGGCAGATTTTCCTGCCAAAGCTGATCCAGAAGGCGACGGAGCATCTGCTTTTTCTGATGGATTTAAAACAGCAGGAGCTGGTGGTGGAGGGCGACCCGAATACCTGTTTTTTAGGAGACTATGACTGGTCCGCCGAAGCGCTTGCAAATCTCATTAAAAACAGCATTGAGCACGCACCGGTCGGAGGGAAGGTAACAATCCGTTTTGAAAGCGAAGTGCTTTACACACAAATTGTCATTTCCGATAACGGAGAGGGGATTGCAGAAGAGGATATGCCCCATATTTTCGAGCGGTTTTACAGAGGAAAGAATTCCTCTAAAGACAGTGTCGGGATTGGCCTTGCGATGGCAAAAAATATCATCCAAAGACAGCGAGGGACAATTGCGGTGTCCAGTATTCCTGGAAAGGGCACAGCCTTTACTATTAAGTTTTATAAGGCCATTATCTGAGAGGCCGGCATCCGGGGTGGGATATATCGTACAAAATCTGGTTGATTTGAGAACATGAAGGATTTGGAAGAAGGAGGAGCAGGATGAAAGGATTTGAACGGGAAAACCGATTGTTTTCTCTCTGCGGGCTCAATTGTGCCCTGTGCCCGATGCAACTCGATGGTTATTGCCCCGGATGCGGCGGGGGAGCGGGAAACCAATCCTGCACCATCGCCCGGTGCAGCTTGAATCAGGGCGGGCTGCAATACTGTTTCCAGTGCAGTTCCTTTCCCTGTGGCAGATACCGGGAAGAAGAGTATGACTCATTTCTCCCCCATCGCAACCGGCTGCACGAATTGGATAGGGTCTCGCATATCGGAGAGGATGCCTACCGGCGTGAGCTTGAAGAAAAGCGGGAGATTCTTTTGTATCTGCTGGAACATTACAACGACGGGCGAAAAAAAAGCTTGTTTTGTGTGGCGGCTAACCTGCTGGAGCTTGCTGAACTTCAGGAGGTTGTCCATACACTTATGGTGCAGGAAAGGATGGGACCCTTGACGCAAAAGGAGCGGGCAGCTCTTGCTGCTAGACTGCTGAGAGAACAAGCTGGGCGCCGGGGAATTGAACTCAAACTGCGCAAAAAGCCATCCAAGAAAAAAACAGCTGAAAAGCAGTGATGCTAAAAACTTAAAATCCCTGAAACGTACACCGTTTCAGGGATTTTTTGAATCCTATGCGACAATGCTTTTGTGCTGGGAAAAACAATACAGTCGGTCCGGACATTACAGGTAATTGACTGCCAAAATCGAAACGCCAAGAACCGTCAGCACAGCACCGGTGGCACGGTTTAACACTATGGGCTTTGCCCTGTTTGCAAACTTCGCGGCGATCCGCGCCCATAAAAGAGTGGAGAGGACACAGAAAATGAGACATGCCAGATCCGGCATCCCATCGATGGCGAAATGGCTGACCGCTCCGGTAAACGCAGTAAAGGCCATGATGAACACGCTGGTGCCCACTGCGGTTTTCAGTTCGTAACCGAGGATACTCGTGAGGATTAAGAGCATCATCATGCCGCCGCCAGCGCCCACGAAGCCACAGATGAAGCCGACCAGCGTTCCGCACAAAATCGATTGGATCACTCGCTTTTTCGCGCTGACTCCTGCCATGGATTCTTTGGTTGTCATGACGGGTTTGACAAGGAATTTGATTCCCAGCAGCAGGGTCATAAAGACGGAAAATCCACCCATCATGTTGTTGGGGAGCAGGCTCGACACCCAGCTTCCCACCATGGTAAAGCAGAGAACCGCGGTCATCATGACCAGGCCGTTTTTGACATCCAGATTCTTGTTTTTCCCATAAGTATAAGCGCTGACGGCGCTTGCCAGTACGTCACTTGCCAGCGCGATTCCCACTGCTTCATAGGCGGGGATATGCAAAAAGGTGATTAGCATTGGACCGATGACGGCAGCGGCGCTCATTCCGGCAAAACCTGTGCCAAGCCCGGCACCGATTCCCGCAATAAAACAGATGATAAATTTAGTCAGCATTCAGTTGTCCCTCCTCAAGTCGAGTACGGAGATTTCCCGCAATCCTCTGAAAATCGTGTTCTATCTCCTCAATCTTTTCAGGAGAAACCCCCTCAAACAGCAGGGAAAAAAATGAGGCCTGCACCTGCCTGCCGTGTTCGATAATTCCTTTTGCAGAGGGGAGCAGAGCAAGGTGGATGGTTTTGCGGTTCCCCGGATGGAATGTTTTTCTTAGATAACCCCGCTGAACCAGGGAACGCAGGGACATGGAGACTTGGGATTTTGTCAGCCTGCGCACCTCCACAATTTCCTTTGCGGTGTCATACTCGGGATTGTTGGCGAGAAAAAGCAGGATATCCAGTTCCATACGAGTGAGGCCAAATTTATCACAAATAGGGCGCAGGTATTCATTATACAGCCGTTTGGACAGAGAAAGGGTATCCCAGAATTCGGTATACATTTTATCTCCTCCATATAGTTCTATTTTGAACAATATTATACCCTGAATCCTTTTCTCTGTCAAGGAAAGGCTGAAAAAAGTATGCAAAATATAGAGAGTCGCAGGAAATTTCCTGCGGCTCTCTATTGCGATTCTGAAAAGCTTATCAGATGGTTTCGTCTTTGAGTGCGTCGATAATATTGGCCTTCTTGACCTTTACACTGGAGTAGAGCATGGAGGCTCCCACAATTAGGAATACGCCGAGGATGACAATCAGGAGATTACCCCATGGGAGCACGAAAGCCTGTTGGAACATCTCGGAAAGGGAGCCATGCATCAGCCACATGACGATAATACTGATGGGGATGCCGTAGAGCAGTGCTTTTAGTCCATAGAAGATGCTCTCATACCGCAGCATACGGTTAAAAGCCTTTGGCGTCATGCCGACGGAACGAAGCATGGCGAATTCCCTCTTGCGCACCGAAATGCTTGTGGAGATGGTGTTAAACACGTTGGCAATACAGATGGCGGTAATCAGGGCGATAAAGCCGTAGACAAAGACATTGAGCACAATGACCATTGTGTTATTCTGCTGGCGCAGCTTGGTCAAGTTGGTGTAGGATAGTCCGGAATAAGAGTTTTCGCTGTCAACAATATCCTGCATGGCATTGTCGTACTGCTCGGCAAGCGCATCATTTTTCTGGTATTCTGGTTGCAGGACAGAGACATACTGGAACTGGCATTCCCCGCCTTTGCCGTTGTTGATTTGCCCGACGAGTTTATCAAAGAGGGAGTCACTGACGATCAGAGTGCTTCTGGAGCCGACCTGGTAGGCAGGGTTAAAACCGAGTGGAAGCGCTTTATCCAGAGTGACAACCGTGAGGTCCACGGTCTTCTCCGGCTCATCGTAGTCGTGGAGAGTCATTGTGTAGGTTCCGTTCTTCAACACGGTTCCCTCGTAATAGACTCCGTTCGCTTTCGACTGCATGCTGTTGAGGAGCAGTGCAGTCGGATGCTCCGGATCGTTCAATTGATTGTAGTTAAGGCCGTTTTCCTCACAAAACGCACGGAAATATTCGTCGTTAAAGGAAACATAGCTGCCATCGGACATCAGATTTTGGCCTTCCCGCGCGTAAGGGCTTCCTCTTTGTTCTTCTTGAGAGGCGAGGACCTTTTGCGCTTTATCGGTAAGAGAGTCCTCCGGAAGCTCCACCGTCGTGCGCAGACTGCGGATTCTGGCCCATTCTTTTGTGCCCTCAACTGCGGAAACTTTATCAATCAAGGGCTGAATTTTTTCCAATGTCGAACCCTTTACACTGAGACTTCTGTCAAAGTTGACGTTGCTCTGGGTCATGGTATAGGCGCCCGTCATTGCATCGGTGAAGTAGCCGACTGCGAGGAAAAGCACGATACTGATGACCAGGCTGAACACGGTCGCGCGGTAGCGTTTCCTGTTTCTCTTGAGGTTTTTGAGCCCCAGTTCCGCTTCAAAGCCAAACAGCTTGCGGGTGAGCTTGGAAGTCTTGACCTGCCTCGAGCTGAGCTTGATTTCCGTAGACTGGCGGATCGCCTCAATCGGGGTGATTTTGGATGCCCGTCTGGCGGGAATGTAGGCGGAGATGAAAATGGTCAGAATCGAGAACCCAACCGCCGCCAGCATGGGAGGGGCGGGCTGGGGGGGAAGGGGGGGGGAGAAAAAAAGGGAAAAAACGGAAAACACAACCGCCGCAGCAATGGCAGGAGCAGAGACAACCACGCGAAAGGTCATATCAAAGCCATGCGACCACATCTGGACAACCAGCGGGTTGATGAAATAGAAGACGCCGGCCGCGCCGCCAAGTCCAGCTAAAACACCGAGCGGGATACTGATGAGCCCGATGACACCGCCTTCAAAAAAGACGGAATCCCGTTTTTGCTTTTTGGTCGCGCCGACACTTGATAGCATGCCGAACTGCTTGCTGCGCTCGCTGACCGAGATGGCGAAAGCATTGTAAATCAGGGAAATTGAGCCCACCATGATGATGAGAATCAAAATTACAGCTGTCGAGTACATGGCGGCATTGAATCCATTGTCATTCGAGCAGCCGTAGTAGCCGAGCAGTGTGGAGTGGAACTCCATGTCAAAACCGGTATCCCCGGCCTGTATCAATTTTTCCTCCAGGTTTTCCGCCCAGCCGTATAGGGAGTTTGAGAGTTTGCTGACAGTAAGATAGGCATCCACGGTTTGCCCGACGGGAAGCTTGCTCGCATCCAGATAGGTAAAGCAGGTGTAGCCGGGAGACCAGGAAGCATCCTGATTGCTGTCCTCGATTATGCCAACGACCGTAAAGGTGCGCGCGGCGGTATCGACCAGGCGCTCGCCGTCTGTGTAACTGTAGCTCTGCCCGGCCTGGTTATATACTGTCTCACCGGATTCCCCCTGGGTCGGGATTTCGCGATGGCCGACCGCCAGAGTGATAACATCCCCAATGTTCCAACTGTTTCCGCTCTTTTCGATCAGGGAGCGGGGTAGAACGATTTCAGAATCCGATTGGGGGAACCGTCCCTCGGCGAGCTCCACAAAGTTGTGGGAAAAAGCGTTGGCGTCATAACTTTTGAGGGAAATATATGGCTTGTTTTTCTGGTTCGCTGTTGGGAGCTTGGCAAAGCCCTCATCATGGGTGAGGTACAGCTCCTTGGTGCCCTCGTCATCCCGAATAAGGGGAAGGCTGGATGCTTTGGTATCCAGATAGGCAACATGCCAGTTTCCGCTTTCCTCCATGGTCATGCGCTGCATGAAGTCGAACATGGAGGCGGCGAAGGTGGATACCGCCGTAATCATGGCGACAGAGATGATAACGCCGATAATCGTCACGAGCGTGCGCTTTTTGTTGCGCAACATGTGACGAAGCGTCACTTTATTGACGATCTTCATCAGTAGCAGTCCTTTCTCAAAGTATCACAGTGTGGTTCACATCGGGCGGATACGTTCGTCCCGGGCGATTTTTCCGTCTTCAATCGAGAGAATACGGTCGGCCTGCAAGGCGATGCGTTCATCGTGTGTGATAACAACCAGTGTCTGGTGGTACTTCTGGTTGGACAGCTTAAGCAGCTCAAGGATTTCGGCGGAGTTCTTACTGTCAAGGTTTCCGGTCGGCTCGTCGGCCAGGACGATTGCCGGATTGGAAATCAGCGCCCGTCCAATAGACACCCTCTGCTGCTGCCCGCCGGAAAGCTGGTTAGGCAGATGACCGACCCGCTGGGATAACCCAAGGGTCGCCGTGATTTCCCCAAGCTGCTGGCGATCCACTTTCCTGCCGTCGAGTAAAATCGGGAGGGTAATGTTTTCTTCCACGTTGAGTACCGGGATGAGGTTGTAAAACTGGTAGATGAGCCCAATCTGCCGTCTTCTGAAGATGGCGAGGTTTGTCTCCCCTAAATCGTAGATATCTGTGTTATCAATGAAAACCTTTCCGCTCGTCGGCTTGTCAACGCCGCCGAGGATGTGCAGCAGGGTGGATTTACCCGAGCCGGATGGCCCGATGATTGCGGTGAATTCCCCTTGCTCGACGGAAAAGGAGATATCATCCAAGGCTTTGACCTGGGTTGCTCCCTCGCCGTATGTCTTACATAAATGTTCTACACGCAGTACTTCCATCGTTCCTGCCTTCCTTTCTTTTTGGTTGCTTTTAGTATAGCCCGTTTGGGTGACAGGGCGGTGAAAGAAACGATGACAGTTTTGTCATTCCTTCGTTAAGGTTTCTTAACGCTTCTTTTATCCTATCTGAAGCTATGTGGGAAATGCAAGCGTCAAGCCTCTTTTCAGGACGCTCACCACATAAACCAGAAAACCGCACCCCCTCATTTACCGGACACAGGGAAATTGATTTGCGGAATACAACAACAGGCAGAACCAAAAAATCGGTTCTGCCTGAAAGTTATCACTGATATTTTGCTTTTAGCCTATCAAGCCCTGTACGGCGATAGGGATATCTTTGGCGGTTTCGACCATAACGTTTGCCGCAGCCATCTCCTCTTCTTTTCCATAGCCATAAGCACAGCCGATAAAGGGGATACCGTTTTCGGTGGCCGCATCCATGTCATAGAAACGATCCCCGACCATGACGGCGGCAACGGGTTTCAGCCTTGTAAGCAGGAGGGAAAGGGAATTGGATTTATTTGTCCCCTCAATGAGCTCCTGAATCTCATCGATATTGGGGGTAAGATGCAGTGTGTCAAGCACCATGCGAATGTATTGCCCTGAGGAATTCGAGCAGACAGCGGTACGGTAACCCTGTTGTTTGATCGCAGCGAGCATGCCGGTTACACCCTCATATTCTCCGTGATACTCTTTGATAAAATATTCCTCAAGCTCGGCAACCCGGGAAAGATGTTGCTCTCCTTCTTCTTTCGTCAGGTGAGGAACCATTTTATTGAGGTAGTCACAATCGCTAGCCCCAAAATTGGAGAGAATCTCCTCATCCGTGACACCGAACATGCCGAGCTCTTCAAAGGCGGTGCGATGGGCAGGGACAGCATACAGATCCGTCCGATTGAGTGTGCCGTCGAGGTCAAAAATAACAAGCTTATTTTGGACTAAATCCATAGAAAAACCCTCCATCATGCCAAAAACGCTTCCAATATCTTGTACGGAATTATTATATCAAGCGAAGTATATGAAAAAAAGAGCCAAAATAACAAAAGAGAGTTTGTTTTTGAGGCAGTTAATGATATAATTATTACAAGAATTCCCTATAAGGAGGCAGTGCAATGACGGAGAATGTGATTTTTCAGACGAAAACATTCGGCGGCTTTGATAAAAAAGCCGTATTGGAATATATCGACAAGGCAGCTGAAAAGGCAAGAAAGACGGAAGAAGAGCTGAATGCTCAGATTGAAAAGATACAAGGACAAAACTGCGAACTTAAACAGCAAAAGGAAGATCTGGAAGGACAGCTTGAAGACGCGGGCCAAAAGCAGGAGGAGCTTTCCGCTATGCTTGAAAAAATTGAAAAGGAACTAGGGAAATGCCGGCAGGAAAAGGAAGAACAAGGGGAACAGCTCACTCTTGCCATTAAGCAGAATCTGGAGTTGAAAAACGCCCTTTCCCTGCACAAGGAAAAGAGCAGAAAATATGATGAAATCAGTTCCAAACTGAGTGGAACCATGCTCCACGCGCAGAAAACCGCAGAGGAAATGGTGCTTGAGGCAAAAGCCTCAGCGGAGAAGATTTCCAGTAAAACACAACAGGATTGTGAGGAAATCCGCTCCAAGATGAAGCATTTCCAAAAGGAAGTTTTCGATTTAAAATACTGTATCGGAGAAGCATTTACCACCTTAAATAAGCAGATGGAACAGCTCAGCACCGCAGTGGAGCGGGTGGCAGAACAACTGGAAGAAACACCGGAGAAAACGGAGGAAGCACACTCCCCTCTTTGTTAAGCCGGAACCTGAAAGCAAGGCGAAGGAAACGCGGCAGGTTCCGGAAAAAACAGGGGACAGAGCATCCACACAGCATGACAGGAGCAAAAAAAGGGTCTATCAGGCGGCGGATAACGTCAGGCGGCATGGCTTATTTGATAAAGTCGCCGGACTGATCTATGAATTGCTGAAATAAGTTAGCAGTTCCCGCTTTTGCAAGACTCATCCGGTAAAAGTGGGGTAACTTTTCTGCTTTCATCGTATGAACCTGCTTTCTTTCATCGTCACAGCAAATCAATAACATCAGGCAAGAAGACATTGCCGGAGAATGGAGCAATCACAGATGAGGAGATTATACCGGATCCTGTGTACCATAGGGCTGATTTTATGGGACGCCGTTTCGGCGGCGCTTTCGGTATACGGTGGATTTCGGCTGAAATTCGGTGTGTACCCGCTCCTTCCTGCCCATTTTGCCCAAAGGCTGATTCTCTATATCGCTGTTATTGCCGGGATGATTATCCTTGGCAATCTGCTTTTTGACTGCTACAATACCCTTTGGAAATTCGTCGAAGTTTCGGAGTTTTTCCGTCTGGCCTGCTCGGTGGGTTCGGTTTGTGTGGTAGTTTTACTGCTTGACCGCATTTTTATGCTGGGCCTGCCGGTGACGGTCGTGGTCATTATGGCTGCATTCTTGTTTCTCTTTACGGCGTTTGGCAGGCTTGTCGCCTATTTTTTGCAGATGCTCCATGTCAAATTCATCACCTGGCGCCAAAAAGAGACCAAGCGTGTGCTGATTTATGGGGCGGGTTCGGTCGGCTCCCACTTGGTGCAGGAGCTCAAATCCGATCCGGAAATGAAGCGCAAGCCGGTTGCCATGATCGACGATGACCCCGGGATGAAGGGCGTACGTATCGGTGGGGTGAAGGTGGTCGGCCCAAGAAAGGATTTGGAAGAGGCCATTGAGGAATACCATGTCAAGGAAGTCATTGTTGCCATCAACCATTTGAGTCAGGACTTCATCGCGCAGCTAGTCCGCGACTGCGCGGACCTCGGCTGTTCCGTCATGCGGTACGGCGTGATGGACGACATGAAGGAAAAAAGCCTGGAAAACGCCCGCCTTGCAACTATCCATCTGGAGGATCTGCTGCGGCGTGACAGCGTGTCGTTGAACATGGATGCAGTGCGAGAGTTTATCAAGGACAAAACGGTATTAGTGACCGGCGGTGCGGGCTCCATCGGTTCCGAGCTGTGCCGGCAGGCGCTGAAGTTTGAGGCAAAAAAGCTCATTATCTTTGATTTCAATGAAAACGGCCTGTTCGACATTGACAACGAGTTTAAAAAGAGCTTTCCTGAGGCGGACTATGAGACGGTACTCGGTTCGATTCGGGACAGGGCGAGACTTGAAGACATTTTTCGCACCTACCATCCGCAGGTGGTATTTCACGCGGCTGCGCACAAGCATGTCCCGATGATGGAGATAAACCCCAGAGAAGCCATCAAGAACAATGTGTTTGGGACTATCAATACCGCCTACACGGCGATGAAGTTCCATGCGGATAAATTTATCCTCATCTCTACGGACAAAGCGGTCAATCCCACGAATATCATGGGTGCTTCCAAGCGGATTGCGGAGCTTGCCATCCAGCGGCTCGAGGGAAAATCCACGACTAGCTTTGCAGCGGTGCGTTTTGGCAATGTGCTCGGCTCCAACGGCAGCGTCGTGCCCTTTTTTCGCAAGCAGATTGAGGAAGGGGGCCCTGTCACAGTCACTCATCCGGATATGCGCCGGTACTTCATGACCATCCCGGAAGCAGTGCAGCTTGTAATGGAAGCGGGGGCCATGGCTTCCGGCGGGGGAAATTTTTTCCTGGGCATGGGCGGGGCGGGACGGGTCTACGATCTTGCATGCGACATGATTCGCCTGATGGGGCTGCAGCCGGAGCGGGATATTAAAATCGTCTATACCGGCCTGCGTCCCGGAGAAAAGCTCTTTGAGGAGCTTAGCTTGAAAGATGAAAATGCGTCTAAGACGAGCAATAGTAAAATCTACATCTGTGCTCCGGTGAAGGAGGATTTTGGTGATTTCGCCCAGCAGCTTGAAAAGCTGCGGGATGCACTGATGAATCAGGACAACAAGGAGCTTTTTAATGTGGTGGGGGAGATTGTCATTACCTTCCATCATGCGACGGCCGGAAAACGGGAGGAACCAAACGCGGATGAGAGGCCTTCGGAAGGCGGACGATGACGCCGTGATACCGGAACATCGAAAGCCATAGTAAACCGCATAATATGGGAGGGGAATATCCGTGCTGCTGCCAAACTGGGAACAGCTCCCAAAGGAGCTTCAGACTTCCGAAGGGAAGCCCTATTACGACATCCTGCGGAAAAAACAGGGCAGTTTGTTTTTTAAGCGTCTGTTCGATATCCTTGTTTCATGTTTGATGCTGATACTGCTCAGCCCGCTCTGCCTTATCCTTGGTATTTTAATAAAATGCGATTCCAAAGGTCCGATCCTGTTCCGACAGGTGCGGGTGACGCAGTTTGGAAAACAATTTCGCATCTTCAAATTCCGCACAATGGTACCTGAGGCCTCAAACCTTGGCGCGCAGGTCACCATGCGGGGAGATACGAGGGTGACGCGGATTGGAAAAACGCTGCGCCGGTTTCGGCTTGACGAACTGCCCCAACTGCTTAACGTTCTTTGCGGACAGATGAGCTTTGTCGGGGTGCGTCCGGAAGTCCCCCGCTTTGTGGAATGCTATACCGGTGAGATGAGAGCGACTTTGCTGCTCCCTGCGGGCATCACCTCTCCGGCGAGCATCGCTTTTCGGGAGGAGGACGCTCTGCTTGCCGGGGCGGATGACCCGGACAAGGCCTACCGGGTGGAAATCCTCCCGAAAAAGATGGATTTGAACCTCTGCTACCTCAGGGAGTTTGGTTTTTTCCATGATATCGCCATTTTGTTTGAAACAGTTACCTCGGTATTCGGTAGGGGGAGGGAGAAAGATGCAGGAGAAACCTCTGGTGTCGGTGGTCATCCCGGTTCGAAATGAGGAGCACTATATAAAAGAGTGTCTGGACTCGATTTTGGCACAGGATTACCCCCAGGACAGCCTTGAGGTGTTCTTCGTGGATGGGCAGTCCACGGACAAGACACGGGAGATTTTAAGCAAATACCAGACATGGTACCCCCGCCTTTTTTTCCTGCTTGATAACCCAAATCGGACTGTGCCCTACGCTATGAACATCGGGATTCGGGCATCACGGGGGAAATATCTTGTCCGCCTTGACGCGCATGCCGAGTATGCGCCGGATTATATCTCCCAGTGTGTGCATTATCTGAAAACCACGGATGCTCAAAATGTCGGCGGCGCGGTACAGACAAAAAGCCGGGGCTTTGTGGGCGGCGCTATTGCACAGATGCTTTCCTCCAGGTTCGGGGTGGGAAATTCTCAGTTTCGAACCGACGGTAAGGACGGTTATGTGGACACGGTTCCGTTTGGGGCGTTTAAGCGCGAAGTCTTTGAAACATATGGATACTATGACGTGCGGCTGACCCGCAATCAGGACAATGAGATGAATTACCGGATCCGGAAAGGCGGTGGGAAGATTTGGATGAGCCATGACATCAAGCTTGCCTACTATTGCCGGGATACTATCCGCGGTATTCTAAAAATGGGTTTCCAAAATGGAAAATGGAACATTCTTACGTTATTTCTCTGCCCGGGGGCAATGTCCCTGCGGCATTTTATCCCTTTGTTCTTTGTCCTTTCCCTGATATTATTGCCGTTGCTCGGATTGTTGACACCGCTATTCTGGTGGCTGCTTGCCGCGGAAGGAGTGTTGTATCTGCTGCTGGATCTTCTGTTTTCCGGTATGCTCGCAGCAAAGAGCCAGACGGGATATTTTCCCCTGCTTTTGCTGCTGTTTCCGCTGTTTCACCTCAGCTATGGGTTGGGCTCGGTGGCGGGATTCGCCGTGCTGCCTAGGTTTTTGATGAAAAGGAGGGATTCCTGATGAGCCTGTTTGAAAAAATTAGGGACAGAAACGAAAAGCTCTCCGTTGTGGGGCTCGGCTATGTCGGGCTCCCTCTGGCGGTGGCGTTCGCCAAAAAAACGGACGTCATTGGATTTGATATCAGCGAGGAGAAAATCCGGTGCTATCTTAACGGAATCGACCCGACCGGGGAAGCGGGAGACGAAGCTGTGCGTACAAGCACCGCTGAGTTTACTTCGGACGAAACCCGTTTGCAGCAGGCACGCTTTCATATTGTGGCAGTTCCGACACCCATCAATTCGGACAAGACCCCGGATCTGGCTCCTGTGGAGCGGGCGAGCGAGACAGTTGGGCGCAATCTGTGCTCGGGCTCGATTGTGGTCTATGAATCCACTGTGTATCCAGGTGTGACCGAGGAAATCTGTGTGCCAATTCTGGAAAAGGAATCCGGGCTTACCTGCGGGAAAGACTTTTTTGTTGGCTATTCGCCGGAGCGCATCAATCCCGGGGATAAAATTCACCGGCTCGAGACCATCCGCAAAATCGTCTCAGGGATGGATCCATCTACCCTGGAAGAGGTTGCTCAGGTCTATAGCCTGATTATTATGTCGGGTGTACACCGGGTGAGCAGCATCAAAACTGCGGAGGCCGCTAAAGTCGTGGAGAACAGCCAGAGGGATATCAACATTGCGTTTATGAATGAGCTGGCCATGGTCTTTGACCGGATGGATATCGACACCAAAGAGGTCATTGAGGCGATGAATACCAAGTGGAATGCGCTTGGATTTTACCCGGGCCTGGTTGGCGGTCACTGTATCGGCGTCGACCCCTATTATTTTGTCTATGAGGCGGAGCGGCTGGGCTACCATTCCCAGATTGTGCTTGCCGGCCGGAAAATCAACGACTCGATGGGGCAGTTTGTCGCTGACGCGGCCATTAAGCAGATGATTCTGGCGGACAAGGCGGTCAAACGGGCCAAAGTCGCGGTGCTCGGCCTTACGTTTAAAGAAAACTGTGCGGATATAAGAAACTCCCGTGTGGCGGATATCCTCAGCCGCCTTCGCGAGTACGGGATTACTCCCGTTGTCTCCGACCCGCTTGCCGATGCACAGGAGGTATGGCGCGAATACGGCGTGACGCTCACCCCATTGGAGGATATTCAGGATATGGACTGCATCATTGTCGCAGTAGCACACCGGAAGTACCGGGAATTGGACTTGCAGGCACTGGACGCTCTGTTTTCAGTATGCCCGGAATCGGAAAAGGTGCTGATTGATGTGAAATCCATTTACGACAAAGCGAAGATGGAACGGGCTGGATATCGTTACTGGAGGCTGTAGAAAGGAGCGGACGGCATGGCGTACCGAATTGGAATCTGCGGGCATTTCGGAGGGGATCAGACCTTTCTCGATGGGCAGACGGTCAAGACGAAAATCCTCTGCCGTGCTCTGATGGAAAAATTTGGGGAGGACGCAGTATTTGCCGCGGACACACACGGATACCAACGCCATCCGCTCCGCCTGTACCGCAAACTGCGGCAGATGGCCCGCACCTGTGACGATATCTTACTGCTTCCTGCGCAAAACGGGGTGCGGGTATTGCTTCCACTGCTTACCTCCCTCTGCCGGAAACGGCAGTGCGTACTGCACTACGTTGTCATCGGGGGGTGGCTGCCGAAACTGCTGCGAACCCATGACCGCCTGCTTCGGCAGGCGGCAAAGCTCACCTCCATCTATGTGGAGAGCCGCAGTATGGCGGAGGAGCTCTCCCCCCTGCATCTTTTCAACGCAGTTGTCCTTTCACACTACAAGGTTTTTGTGGTTTT
>UQSL01000020.1 GCA_900543705.1 uncultured Oscillospiraceae bacterium | reverse complement strand
AATCCGAGGTGATGGTCTGTGAATCCTGCGAATTCTGCGACCACTTCCTTCAACTCTACCCGGATACCGCAGTGGTACTCAACATTGACGAGGATCATCTGGAATACTTCAAGGATCTTGACAATATCATCCGCTCGTTTCATAAATTCTGTGAAATGGCTACGCGGATGGTCATTGTCAATGGCGATGATGCAAACTCGGTGAAAGCGGTCGAGGGGATTGACAAACCGATCCTGACCTTTGGCTATGGCGAACAAAATGACTACGTGGTCTCAAACGTCCGCGCGAAAGATGGGGTCACGACTCTCTTTGATTTATCCGAGTATGGGGCTCCTCTTGGTACCTTTACACTGGGAATCCCGGGCAGGCACAATGTGCTCAATGCCGCAGCAGCCATTATCAGCGCACTGAGTGCTGATGCGGACGTCGAGCTCATCAAGCTCGGCTTGTCGGAATTCCATGGAGCGGGACGCCGCTTCGAAATTCTTGCAAAAATCGACGGCATCACGATTGCAGACGACTACGCCCACCACCCGACGGAGCTCGCCGCGACGCTGAAAACTGCCAAAGAGCTGCCGTTTCGCAAGGTGTGGGCGGTGTTCCAGCCGTTTACCTATTCCCGTACCGCCATTTTGCTTGATGATTTTGCAAAGGCGCTTTCGATTGCCGACCATGTCGTGATGTCGGAAATTATGGGGGCAAGGGAAGTCAACACCTACGATATTTACACCAAGGATTTGGCGGAAAAAATCGAGGGCAGCGTATGGTTTGACACCTTCGAAGAAATCGCAGATTATGTGGTAAAACACGCACAGCCGGGCGATCTGGTGCTGACACTTGGCTGCGGAGACATTTATAAGGCTGCAAAGCTGATGATAAACCAGTTATCCTGACGGATTCATCGGTTGTACAAGTGCGTCGGAGGCGTATCATGATATCTGACGTGAAAGTATTGGCCGGCATACGATGAAAAAGCGGACGGAACCCCCCGTCCGCTTTTTGGTATAAAATAAGGAGACAAAGCGCCTGGGGTTTGATATACTGTAAAGGGAGGGGACACCGGTAACAGAAAATTCAAATGTATTCGGGCCGGTTTTGTGGTATCATAGAACACGGAGTATCCGAATAAAGGAGTGCGGAATTAATGTTATCGAGATTACCTCAGTTGGATGAGCGCCTGGAACTGGTGCGCTCGATGGTGCGCAGCGGTGTGTGTGCCGCGGACATCGGGACTGACCACGCCTATCTGCCGCTGCATCTGGTTGTTAGTGAGCAAGCATCCAGGGTGTATGCCAGTGATATCAATGAAGGGCCTTTGGCGAGCGCAAGGGAGACGGTGGCCCGCTTTAAGATGCAGCCCTATATCGAGACAGTGCTCTCAGACGGTCTGGACAAAGTACCGGTTGACGAAGTGGACGACATTATCATTGCCGGGATGGGCGGAGAACTCATCGCCTCTATCATCGACAGAGAGCCGAAACTGAAAGACGGCGCCAAGCGCTTGATTTTGCAGCCGATGACCATGGCGGACAAGCTGCGGCGTTATCTGTATGAGCACGGTTTTTCCATCATCGATGAAAACGCCGTCAGGGAAGGCGGGCACGTTTACACGGCGATGTGTGCGCGTTACACCGGAGAAGAACACCAAATTGATGAGATTACCGCACTGGTCGGCCTTCTGCCGCGCCGTTCCTCCGCGGCAGCGGCTGAGTATATCCACGGCCAAGCGAACAAGTTGCGCAAAAAAGGGCAGGGTCTCTCCCTGACTCTTTCGGGTGAGGAAGAGGGAAAGCGCCTGCTTGCCCTGTCGGATGAAATTGATGCGCTCACCGGAGAAGATGAGGCGTTTTCGAAATGGAGGATCCGCTGATGACTTATGTACGGGAAATTTATGAATTTCTGGATTCCCTCGCTCCATTTGCATTGGCGGAGGATTACGACAATGTGGGGATGCTGGTTGGCAGCTTTGATGCGCCGGTACATATCTGTGCGGTAACGCTTGATATCACGGAGGACACGGTGTGCTATGCACAGGAGCGGCAGGCTGATTTAATCATCAGCCACCATCCGGTGATTTTTCACCCCATCAAAAGCGTATGCGAGGGAAGCGTTGCCTACCGGCTCGCCAGGAGTGGGATGAATGCAATCTGCGCGCATACTAATCTCGATCTGGCGTGGGGCGGGACGAACGATGTGCTGTGCGCTATGCTCGATCTGTCCGGGACGGATACTTTGACCCCGGTGCAAAGCGAGAAATTTTGCGGGCGCATCGGTACGCTGCCGTATCCAATGGACCCGGAGGAATTTGCCTGGCATGTCTCAAACAAACTCGGTGGAGTCATCGTCCGCTACAGCAATGGGGGAAAGCCGATAAAAACAGTCGGCGTGTGTTCCGGGCACGGGGCCTCTTTTGCGTGGGAGGCGTTTCGCTGCGGGGCGGACGCGTTTGTCACCTCCGAAGTAAAGCATGACCAAATGCTCGACGCAAGGCGATTGGGCCTGACCCTGCTGGATGCAGGGCACATGGAGACGGAAGACCCGGTTGTGGATACTCTGCTAGCGTGCATGAAACATCAATTTCCCACAGTGGAATTTATCCGTGTGCCGCAGGACGTCCTGGAAATCAAATCGATCGGAACCGTGAAAAGGAGAGAGTAACATGGCATTGGACGGGGCTTTTTTGAGTTTGCTGCGCGAGGAAATCGAGCGCGGCGTGCTCGACGCCAGAATCGATAAGATATATCAGCCATCCAAAGAGGAAGTAATCCTGCTGCTGCGAGGCAGGGAGGGGGCACACCGGCTTTTATTGTCCGCAAACGCATCAGGTGCCAGAGTACACTTCACCAAAGAGACGGTGGAGAATCCCAAATCCCCGCCGATGTTCTGCATGCTGCTTCGTAAGTATCTTGGCAGCGGCAGGCTGGTTGCCGTACGTCAGCAGGGGATGGATCGCATCCTCTTTCTGGACTTTGAGACCTACAATGAGTTCAGCGACCGTGTGACCGTCACACTCGCTGTTGAAATTATGGGGCGGCACAGCAATATTATTGTCCTTGACCAAAACGGAAAAATCATCGACGCCATCAAACGGGTCAATGATGAGATGTCGAGCGTGCGCATGATTTTGCCGGGACTTTCCTATACCCTCCCGCCTGCACAGGACAAACTGTCACTGGTGGAGGACGGCATCGGCGAGATTGTCGAGCGCGTCAGAAGTGGAAAGGACGGAGAGCTGTCTAAATGTATTCTCGGCGCGGTGGAGGGAATTTCTCCGCTGCTGGCAAGAGAAATCGCGGACTACGTGACCAGGGGGGAACACAAGTACAAAAGCGAGCTTGACGACAATCAGTATGACCGGCTCGCGTTTTCGCTCTCCCAGGTGAGGAAAATCCTCGTGGAAAAACACCCGGTTCCCACAATGGTACTGGATTTGGAGGGCAAGCCGAAGGACTTCAGTTTTATGGAGATCCGGCAGTACGGGCACATGATGCTGTCCAAAGGGTATGAAACGTTAAGCGGGCTGCTCGACGACTTTTACAGCGAGCGCGACCGTATCGAGCGGATGAAGCAACGCTCCCATGATTTGCTTAAATTCATTGTCAATCTCAATGACCGTATTGTGCGAAAGCTCGATTTGCAGCGGCAGGAGCTGGCTCAATCGAAAAACCGAGAGCAGTTGAAAATCTGCGGCGATCTGCTGAGTGCAAACCTCTACCGGCTGCAAAAGGGAATGGCAGCGGCAAAGCTCGAAAACTTCTACGAGGAGGGTTCTCCGGAAATAAAAATACAGCTTGACCCAGCGCTGACTCCGGTGCAAAACGCCCAGAAGTACTATGCGGAATACCGCAAGGCGGATACGGCGGAGAAAAAGCTAAGAGAATTGATTGCACAGGGGGAGCGGGAGCTTGTCTATGTGGATTCCATTTTCGACGCGATTACTCGTACCAACTCAGAATCCGAGCTGGCGGCCATCAAAGCGGAGCTCGCCGAAGGCGGCTACATCAAGAATATCCGCGCGAGAAAGCAGAAGCCGGAGAAGCTGAAACCCAAACGTTACCGTTCCAGTGACGGCTTTGCTATTTTAGTGGGGCGCAACAACACGCAAAACGATGAGCTGACCTTGCGCACTGCAAGAGGGAACGACCTGTGGCTGCATACCCAGAAAATCCCCGGTTCCCATACGATTGTGCTGAGCGAGGGAAAGGAGATTTCCAATCAGGCCATTGAGCAAGCGGCTATCATCGCGGCGTACAACAGCCGAGCACAGCAATCCGCACAAGTCCCAGTGGATTATACCCAGGTGCGCAATGTCAAAAAGCCAAACGGCGCAAAGCCCGGAATGGTTATTTATGAGACTTATCAGACAGCCTATGTGACCCCGGACAAGGAGCTTGTGGAGTCTTTGGAGGAAAAATAAAATACAGGTAAGACACCCGCTGCCGGACATGTCCAGCAGCGGGTGCTTGTTTATGAATAAGCCTTCCTCGGGCTGCCGGATAGAAAAGAGGAAAGTTTATTTATTTTCCAAAAGATATGCAGTAGTGCCAGTATAATTGTATACAAGAGTGGCGCGCTTTTGCTAAAGAAAAATAGTACAGCAGTTCAATTTCGGATAAAAAGCAGAAAATAGCGAAAGCTTTTGCTTTTTCAAGGATTCTCCTTGTAATTAAAAATGAATTGTGATATTTTTATGAACAGCGCAAACAAAGTACCTCTGTATCGCAATGGAAAGGGAGTATCACATCATGGCGCAGCGTTCGAAATGGCAGGATTTTTGGATGATAAACCTGGGGGTTTTGCTGACGGCAGTCGGCATCTATTTTTTCAAATTCCCCAACAACTTTTCCATGGGGGGCGTCAGCGGTATTTCCGTTATTCTCGGCGCTTTGGCGCCGAAACTGTCTCCCGGAACATTCCAGTTTATCATCAACATGGCCCTGATGGTCGTGGGCTTTTTGGTATTTGGCCGGGGATTCGGCATCAAAACTGCCTATGCAAGCACGATGCTGTCTGTGGAAGTCTCCGCCCTGGAGTACCTGTTTCCGATGAGCGCACCGCTGACCAACCAGCCGATGCTCGAACTCGTGTTTGCCGTCATGCTTCCGGGTTTTGGCGCGGCGATTATCTTCAATGCGGATGCCTCTTCCGGCGGCACCGACGTCATCGCGATGATTTTAAAGAAGTTTACAAACCTGAATATTGGCCGCGCACTGCTCATCAGTGATTTTATCATTACTCTCGGTGCATTATTCGTGTTTGGGCCAATGACAGGGCTTTGCTCCATGCTTGGCCTTGCTGCCAAGGCATTGGTCGTGGACCAGGTTATTGAAAGTATTAACCTGTGCAAGTACTTCACGATTATCACGACCAAGCCCAACGAGGTCAGCGAATTCATTGTCAAGGAGCTGCACCGGGGAGCTACCACGATGGATGGCTCCGGGGCCTTTACCCACGAAAACAAGACGGTCATTGTGACGGTTGTCCACCGCGGGCAGGCAATCCTGCTACAGAAATTCGTCCGTTCCGTGGATGATAAGGCATTCATGATGATTACCAATACCAGCGAAATCATCGGTAAGGGATTTCGCGGAAATGTCTGACCAAAGGCAAACAAAAACTCCCTGTGGATATGGACTATACCAGTGAAAAAAGACACCTCCTGTTGTAGAATAGGAACTACAACAGGAGGTGTTGTCATGTCAAGAAGATATACAAGGTGGCCGTTCGCTTATCGGGGATCGGTCCAGTTATTCTTCGATTTGCTCCTCAATAAAGCCACCGCCTAAAATCAAACCTTCGTCATTATAGCAGACACAGGATTGTCCCGGCGCGGGAGCTCGCAGAGGCCGCTCGAAGAGCACCTTGGCCGTGCCGCCTTCCAGGGGAATCAGAGTGGCGGGTGCGTCTTTTGCCATCGAGCGGATTTTCACCCGGCAGTGAATTGGCTGTGGAAGCTCCTCAAATGGCTGATACACCATATCCGAGAGCAGGACGCCGTCTGCGTATTCATCGCCGCCCCAGGCAAGCTGGATATTTCCGGTTTTTGCATCAATGGACTTGATGAACACCGGTTTTCCGAGCGCAATGCCGAGGCGTTTTCTCTGGCCGACCGTATAGTGGAGAATTCCCTTATGCGGGGCGACAATCTCCCCGAAAGGGGAGATGAAATACCCGCTTTTACCAGGTCCATTCCGCGCTTCAATATACGCCGCGTAATCGTTGTCCGGGATGAAGCAGTTTTCCTGACTGTCCGCCGCCTTGGCGGAGGGAAGGGAAGCCTCCTCTGCGATTCGGCGGACCTCTGTCTTTTCCAGATGCGAGAGGGGGAGCAGCAGCTTACTCAGCTGGTGCTGGGTCAGCCGGTATAGCATATAGGACTGGTCACGCGGCAGACAGGACGCCTTGCACACGGCAAACCGTCCGTTTTCAAGCCGTTTAATATCTGCGTAATGCCCGGTCGCAGTATACTCGAATCCCATCTCATCTGCTTTTTCGGTAATCAGGCGAAACTTGATGAGCGGGTTGCAGACGATGCAGGGATTCGGAGTGCGCCCGTTTTGGTATTCGCTGCAAAAATGCCGGATGACGGTATCAGCAAATTCTGCTTCCGCGTTGATAATGTGCAGAGGGATACCGAGCGTATCGGCACTTTCCTGCGCCGCCTTGACCACAGAATCGTGCGCGGGCGACATTTTTAAAACGACGCCCGCGACGGTATAGCCTTGCTGTTGCAGTAAATGGGTACAGACGGAGGAGTCCACGCCGCCGCTTAAGGCAACGAGAACCTTTCCCGTCCGCTTAGTGATGGTGCACATCGCAATCCGCAATTTCCCCCACGATGGGAACAGGGTCGATGCCCTGCCGGCGGTAGTAGTCCGAAAGGGCGGACTTGATGGCCTGTTCTGCCAAAACAGAGCAGTGTACTTTGACTGGAGGAAGCCCGTCCAGTGCTTCCATAACGGCTTTGTTAGTCAGCTTGAGTGCATCGTCAATGGATTTACCCTTGATGAGCTCGGTTGCCATGGAACTTGTTGCAATCGCTGCGCCGCAGCCAAAGGTCTTGAACTTAACATCCTCAATCGTGTTCCCGTCAATTTTCAGGTACATCTTCATGATGTCCCCGCACTGGGCATTGCCAACCTCGCCGATACCGTCGGCGTTCTCGATTTCCCCGACATTGCGCGGGTTCATGAAATGATCCATTACTTTCTCACTATAAATCATGGAAAAAACCTTCCTTTCAAATCGAAACTTTTAATTGCTGTTTTTCTCTGCTTTCATCATATCCTCCCAAACCGGGGACATAGCGCGCAGGCGGTCGATGACCTTGGGGACGCACTCGATAATGTAGTCGACATCTTCCTGCGTTGTAAAATCCGAGAGGGAGAGACGCAGGGAACCATGGGCTACTTCGTGGCGCAATCCGATGGAAAGCAGCACATGGCTTGGATCAAGCGAGCCGGAAGTGCATGCAGAACCGGAGGAAGCCGCGATTCCCATACTGTCGAGCAAGAGCAAAAGCGCTTCGCCTTCCACGCCTTCAAATGAGATGTTGACATTGTTGCAAAGGCGCTTAGTCGGATGGCCGTTGAGCCTGGTATAGGGAATCTTGGTCAGCGCCTCGATAATTTGGTCGCGGAACTTTGTCAACTTGTCCACTTTGCAATCAATGTCGGAGACGGCGTCTTCCATCGCGCGTCCAAGCCCGACAATATAGGCGACGTTTTCCGTGCCAGCGCGATGGCCGCTCTCCTGTGCGCCGCCGTCGATGAGATTTGGCAGGACAACGCCTTTTCTCACATACAGCGCACCGATCCCTTTCGGCCCATGGATTTTATGTGCGGACAGTGAAAGCATATCGATGTTTTGCTCCCGGACATTTATGTGGAGGTTTCCAATGGCCTGTACCGCGTCGGTGTGGAAAAGTACGCCCGCCTCTTTGCAGATGGCCCCAATCTCGGCGATAGGCTCGATCGTACCGATTTCATTGTTTGCGTACATGATGGAAACAAGGGCTGTATCCTCGCGAATAGCGTCCTTGACCTGCTGAGGGTCAATTAAGCCATCTTTATCAACCGGAAGGTAGGTTACATCATATCCAAGGCGCTGAAGATGCTGGGCGGTGTGCAAAATCGCATGGTGCTCAAATGCAGTGGTAATCAGGTGCTTCTTGCCCTTTTGGCCCAAACGCTCCATCGTTCCCTTGAGTGCCCAGTTGTCGGATTCTGAGCCGCAGGAGGTAAAGTGGATTTCTCTTGGTTCACAGCCAAGGCCTTTTGCCACCTGTTCTCGTGCCGATTCAATGGCAATCCGGGAATCACGCCCGATTTTATAAAGGCTTGATGCATTGCCGTATTCCTCTTTCAAAAAGGGCAGCATCGCTTGAAATACGTTGTCAGAAATCTGTGTGGTTGCCGAGTTGTCGGCATAAACAAAACGTCCCATGTTCTATCACCGTTCTTTCTAATTTTTATTGTCCTTTGCAGGTCGTTCCTAGTACAGAGCATACCCCAAAATACAGGGAAATCATACTCCTTTTCTAATATATACCGAATAGGTAGGAAATACAAGGGACAAAACAGAAAAAAATGACGAAAATTTTCACTTTTTTTGTTCGGACTGTATTCGTTTCGACTGGGAGACGGCGAGAGAGTCACAGCGTTCGTTTTCTGGATGCCCAGCGTGGCCTTTTACCCAGACAAGCGTGACCTGATGATATTCAAATAAAGCGAGCAGTTTGTCCCATAAATCGGGATTGACGGCAGGCTCCTTTTTATTACGCATCCAGTCGTTTGCTTTCCACTTTTTCGCCCAGCCCTTCTGCATTGCGTTGATCAGATACTGTGAATCGCTGTAGAGCGTGACCAGGCAGGGTTCCTTCAGGGCGCTTAAGCCCTCGATGGCAGCGGTGAGTTCCATTCGGTTATTGGTGGTATCTGCTTCGCCGCCGCTGAGTTCCTTTTCATGGCCCTGGTAGCGCAGGATGGCTCCCCATCCGCCCGGACCCGGATTAGAAAGACAGGAGCCATCGGTGAAAATTTCTACAAACTTCTTGGCGGGCGTCATAATCGACTAATTCCTCCAATACTGTAATAACAAGGATAGTGACGGCAGCGACAGATGACAAACGGGTTCTATCAGCTACCAACACAGTAGATATTATAGTATAAAGCATCCGGTTTCACAAGCTGTTTCTCAAATTTTGTGCGATATTGTGTGGACAAATACGAAACGGCGTCAATGATAGGAGGAAAAAACAAATGGAACAACAGGCGGCAGTGGCAATGATTCTTTCCCTTGCGGCAGGGCTTGCAACGGGAATCGGCGGAATGATTGTCTGCTTTTTCAACACGCCCACCAAAAAGATTTTGAGTATTGGGCTTGGATTTTCCGGCGGAGTAATGGTGGCGGTGTCTCTGATGGATTTGCTGCCGGAATCTTTTGCGGCTACTGCCGTGACGATGGGAAAACTTGCAGGCGGACTTTATTCGATTGTCGTCATGGTAATTGGAATGCTCTTTGCCGCCCTGATTGAAACCTTTGTCCCGGAACGGCCGAATTTCGCCGGCTCTGAGGAGCGGGGAAGCGTGTATCGGATTGGAATTCTTTCGGTGCTGGTGGTGGTATTGCACAACATGCCGGAAGGAGTTGCGACCTTTTTAAGTTCATATAAAGATTTGTACATTGGCATTCCAATTGCGGCGGCCATTGCCTTACATAATATCCCGGAGGGGATCGCGATTAGTGTCCCTCTCTATTATTCCACTGGGAAGCGATTTAAGGCATTCGCCTATTCCCTGCTCTCGGGACTCAGTGAGCCTTTGGGTGCGGTTCTGGCTTATTTCCTGCTGCGCAAATTTGTTGACGAGTTTATATTAGGTATCTTATATGCCCTAATTGCGGGAATCATGATTTTTATCTCTTTGGATAAGCTGCTTCCGTCCGCCTGGTCGTATGGCAGCAGAAAGGCGTCGATTCTCTCGACCGCCTGCGGCATCGCCCTAATGTGCTGTGTTCTGGTTTTAACTTAAACTGGTGCGAGGTTGCTCCCAAAAAAATCAGGGAAGATGCAGCCATTGTATGAACCGGACGCAAAGCGGGAAAAATCAGGAAGAGGAAACGCAATAAGCGGAAAGCAGGCCTTGCGGACGAAAATTTATTTTGATGTAGAGAATCCCTAAGGAGGATTTGCGGGAATTCTGATGGTCCTTCCGCTCCGCAGGAAACCGTTGATTTCGCTTGACAGAAGTAACCCAAGCGTTTACAATTTAGGAAAGGTGGCTGTACGGAATTCGTTTATTCATTGATTTAACAAATCAGAGAAAGTATGATTTCAATGCGGAAAAACGCGGAATAAATGAGAACGGACCCCGCGTTTTGTTTCGCCTAATTTAATTTGGAGGTATTTATTTTGACAGGTAAAGAAAATAAAATGGCACCGGAGAATCCAGCTGCGCAGACAAAGAAACCTATGCGCAGAAAGCCGGCGAAAAGTGCGGCGAAGGCTTCGGCTTCGACGCAGAAAGCTGCAAAGACCGCGGACAAACCCGCCGCGGCAAAGAAGACGGCGCGTGAGGCATCCGCGGTCGGGGGAACGGTAAAAAGAACTGTCCGCAGGAACGCCAAAGAGCGTGCAAAGACTCCGGTAAAGGTCATTCCGCTGGGCGGACTCAATGAGATCGGGAAGAACATGACTGCATACGAGTGCGGAAACGATATCTTTATTGTGGACTGCGGCATCGCCTTCCCGGACACTGAGATGCTCGGCGTCGATTTGGTCATCCCTGATTTTTCCTATATTGAACGCAACAAAGACCGCGTGCGCGGCGTCGTGCTCACCCACGGCCATGAGGATCATATCGGTGGCATTCCGTTTTTGATGAAGGTCGCGAATGTGCCGGTCTATGGCACTCGTCTCACGCTTGGCCTCGTGGAGGGCAAGCTCAAGGAGCACGGCCTGCTCGGCAGTGTCCAGCTCAACGTCGTGCGGCCGAGGGATATCGTGAAATTTGGCTGTATGGCAGTGGAATTCATCCGGGTCAACCACTCGATTCCGGATGCGGTGGCGCTTGCCATCCACACCCCGGCCGGCATCATCATACAGACTGGCGACTTTAAAATTGACTATACCCCGATTGAAGGGGAGATGATAGACCTCGCCCGTTTTGGTGAACTCGGCAGCAAGGGGGTTCTGGCCCTGCTCTCGGACTCCACCAACGCGGAGAAACCGGGCAGCACGATGAGCGAGCGAAAGGTCGGCGAATCCTTTGAAGGACTGTTTAAAAACGCAGGCACCCGCAGGATTATCGTCGCTACCTTTGCTTCCAACGTTCACCGCATCCAGCAGATCATCGACTGCGCAGTAAAGAGCGGGCGCAAGGTGGCGGTTTCGGGGCGCAGTATGGTCAACGTCGTCGCCAAGGCGACCGAACTCGGATACCTGCATGCGCCGTCCGGCATCCTGGTGGATATCGACTCCATCGGGCGCTATCCGGATGAGAAGATGGTCATTATCACCACCGGTAGCCAGGGAGAGCCGATGTCTGCACTCTTCCGTATGGCAATGAGCGATCACCGCAAAGTGGAGGTCACCCAGAACGACTTTATTATCATCTCCGCGACTCCGATTCCCGGCAACGAAAAATTCGTCGGCCGTGTTGTCAATGAGCTGATGAAGCTCGGTGCAGAGGTTATCTACGAAAAGATGTATGAAGTGCATGTTTCCGGACATGCCTGCCAGGATGAGCAGAAGCTTATGATTGGCCTGACCAAGCCGAAATTCTTTATGCCGGTTCACGGCGAATACAAACACCTGTGCAAACATGCGGGACTTGCCCGCAGTATGGGGATTGCGAATGAAAACATCATCATCGCGGACATTGGCCGCGTCATTGAGTTTAACGGCATCAGCGTAGATACCACCAACACTGTCCCAGCTGGCAAGGTTTTGGTGGACGGTTATGGCGTCGGCGATGTCGGAAGCATTGTTCTGCGTGACAGAAAGCATTTGGCAGAGGACGGCCTGATCGTCGTCGTTTCCACCATTGACGGGCAGACCGGACAGGTTGTCGCCGGACCGGATATCGTCTCCCGCGGCTTTGTCTATGTACGCGAGGCAGAGGATTTGATTAACGAGTCGAAAAAAGTGGTCAAACTTGTTTTGGAGGAATGCCATACCAAGGGAATCCGCGAGTGGGGCAATATCAAGGTAAAGGTGCGCGACTCTTTGAGCGATTATCTCTACAGTAAGACCAAGAGAAAACCGATGATTCTCCCAATCATCATGGAGGTTTAAGCGGATCTTCTCCGGGTGCAGTAGTCTGTTTTTTAGAAAGATGGGATGGCAATGAAAAAAAGACTGTGGCTCTTCGGGCCGATTGTATACGTGCTGGCGGCGCTGTGCGCCGTCATGCTCGGTATGCTATTTGCGCTCAATAAAACCTGTTTTTATATTGCTTTGGTTTTAGTTGTGGCGGCAGTGGTCTTTTTTGTGCTCGAATCCCAGAATATCCAAAAGGCGATTGCCAAGTTGATGGCTAAAACGAGCAATTCACTCAATGTAGCACAGCATGAGGCGCTGACAAACTTTCCCTTGCCGGTGTTCGTCGCCGATTCCGCACGGGAAATCGTGTGGTATAACGACTATTTCAAAAACACAGTACTCGGCGGGCTGGAGGTTTTTGGAAACGACATCTCCACCGTGCTGGGGGAGAAAACCGTGGAGGACACCCTGCAGGAACAGGGAGCTTATATTGAATATAACGACCGAAAGTACAAGGTGTTTGCGTTAAACTCCCGCAGCAATGAGGAGAGCATGTATATCTTCATCTTTGTTGACGAAACGGAGACGGTCAGCGACGCGATAGAATACCATGAGACAAGGCCCTGTGTCATGCTCATGATTGTTGATAACTACGACGAGCTGCTTCAAAATTCCAAAGAGAGTGAAAAGGCCCAGATGATTGGGGAAATCGAATCCCTGCTCGAGGACTTTATCAGCAAAACGAACGGCTTTATGCGAAAGCTCGACCGTGACCGCTTTATTGCGGTCGTGGAGGAACGTCACATGCGGGAAGTCGTGGAGGGCCGCTTCCAGATTCTCGACAAGGTGCGCAAGATTATGTCGGGAGAACGTCTCCCGGCCACTCTTTCCATCGGCGTGGGCCGGGGGGCCCCCAACCTGCACGAAGCAGATACGCTCGCAGGGCAAGCGCTTGACATGGCTCTCGGACGCGGGGGGGACCAGGCGGCGGTCAAAACGCCGACCGGGTTTGAGTTTTACGGCGGCATGTCCAAAGGAGTGGAAAAGCGTACAAAAGTCAAAACGAGGATTATCGCGGCGGCCTTGCTTGAATTGATTGAATCGAGCGACAACGTCATTGTGATGGGGCACCGGTTTGCGGATTTGGATGCGCTCGGCTCCGCCATCGGCATGGCGAGCGGCGTGCGCATGCTTGGCAAAGACGCAGTCATCGCCATTAACAAGGAGAAAAACCTCGCAAAGCCTTTGTATGACCGGATGGTCGAAAAAGGCCTGGAGGATATGTTCATCGATCCGGACGAGGCGCTCTTTTACATCACCAAGAAAACCCTGCTGATTGTGGTGGACACCCACATCCCCACACTGCTGGAAAGTACAGAAATCTATCAGGCCTGCAAAGCGGTGGTTGTGATTGACCATCACCGCAAGATGGTTAATCACATATCCAATGCGGTCATTTTCTATCATGAACCGTTTGCCTCCTCTGCTTCAGAGATGGTAACCGAGTTGCTCCAGTATTTCTCGGAAAAGCCGGTGCTGGGACAGGCGGAGGCGGAAGCCCTGCTCTCTGGAATCATGCTCGACACGAAGAATTTTGTGCTCAAGACAGGCGTGCGTACCTTTGAAGCGGCGGCATACTTAAAGAGACTCGGCGCGGATACCGTCGAAGTCCGCAAGATGTTTGCAAGCGACATGGAATCCTACCAGCGCAAGACGCGTCTTGTCTCTGCGGCGGAAGTCTATCGCGGCTGCGCGATTGCGACCTCCACAGGACATACTGAGGACATGCGCATTGTGGCGCCGCAGGCGGCGGACGAGCTGCTCGGCATCAACGCGGTGGACGCCTCGTTTGTGCTCTTTGAGGCGGGGGACACCATCAATATCAATGCACGTTCCATGGGCCGGATGAATGTTCAGCTTATTATGGAAAAACTCGGCGGCGGCGGCCATCTGACAATGGCGGGTGCTCAGATTAAAGACATTAACATTGAGGACGCGAGACAAAAACTGCTTGAAGCGATTGACGAATACTACGAAGAGACAGAAAAAGAACAGAGTAAGGAGAAGTGAGAAATGAAAGTCGTACTCAAAGCCGATTTGAAGGGAACCGGAAAAGCCGGTGAACTCATTAATGTTTCTGACGGATATGCTAGGAATTTCCTTTTTCCAAAAGGCCTTGCCGTGGAAGCAAACGCCCAGGCGCTCAACGATTTGAAAAACAAGGAGCAGGCAAAGCAGCACAAAGCAGAGGTGGAACTGGCTGCCGCACAGCAGGCCGCTGAGAAAATTGACGGCAAGTCCATCAAGATTATCGGAAAAGCTGGGAAAAACGGACGCCTGTTCGGCTCCATCACGGCAAAGGAGATTGCAGCAGAGATTGCAAAGCAACTTTCCATTCCTGTGGACAAACGGAAAATTGTACTTAGCATGGAAATCAAGGCATTTGGCAGCTATCCGATTGAAATCAAACTGCATCCGGGAGTTGTCGCCAAGGCGACCGTCATGGTGACTGAGGTCTGACACTGATACAAACATAGCAGAGAAGGGAGGAAATCAAGATGGCAGAACAGAGCATTGAAAGCCTTGCATCCATGCAGGATTTGGCGGAAAAACTGCCCTTTAACCTGGAAGCGGAGCAATCCGTTTTGGGAGCTGTCCTGATTGATTCCTCCTGCCTTCCGGCTGTGATGGAATATCTCAAGCCGGACAGCTTTTACAAGCCGTCCCATCGGGTGATTTTCTCCGCGATGGTACGGCTTTTTACCGCAGGGCTGCCGGTTGACTTTGTTACCGTGCTCGAGTCGGTAAAGAATGAACGGGAGTTTGACAGCGAGGACAGCGCAAAGATCTACCTGACCCAGCTTGCACAGATTGTCCCTTCGGTCGCCAATGTGGAGACCTATGCGCAGATCGTACAGGAGAAATTTTATATTCGAAACCTGATGGTGACGGCGCACGACATCCTCGACAGTGCGGCAGATTCGGGAGAGGACGCCGGTCATCTGCTCGATGCGGCGGAACAGCGTATCTACGATATACGCCAGGGACGCGATTCCCGAGGGCTTCGCAAAATTGACGAAATTATCGTGGAATCATACAGCCGCCTGCAGATGATGAGCTCAGACAACCGCAACCAAAACACCGGCCTGCCGACCGGCTACCCACTGCTCGACAATATGATTTTCGGGCTTAACAAGTCCGATTTGCTGATTATTGCAGGCCGTCCGGGTTCTGGAAAGAGCTCCCTTGCCATCAATATGGCGCAGAACATTGCGCTTAAATATGCCAGGGATGTGGACATTGCCATCTTTTCTCTGGAGATGTCAGGCGAACAGCTCGTCACGCGTATGCTGTCTGCGGAAGCGCGTATTGATCACTCTGCGTTTCGCACAGGTAAGCTCTCCGCAGACGAATGGGTGCGTCTTGCCTCTGCGGCGGACGTGCTATCGCGGAGCAATATCTATATTGACGATACCTCCGGCATTACGGTGCAGGAAATCAAGGCCCGGGTACGGCGGATGAAAAACCTCGGGCTCGTAGTCATCGACTATTTGCAGCTGATGACGGGCGGCAACCGCCGGGGTGGGGATTTAAACCGTGTTCAGGAAGTCTCCGAGATGACGAGAAACCTGAAGATCATGGCGAAGGATTTGGATGTCCCGGTCATCACACTGTCTCAGCTCTCCCGTGGGCCGGATTCTAGAACCGACCACCGGCCGATGCTCTCCGACCTGCGTGAATCCGGCTCCATTGAGCAAGACGCGGACATCGTCATGTTTATCTACCGAGATTCCTACTACAATGAGGATTCCGAGGAGCCGAATGTAGCGGAATGTATTGTCGCAAAAAACCGACACGGCGAGACGGGAACTGTCAAGATGCTGTGGGAGGGTGAATACACCCATTTCGGAAACCTGGAGCTGTACCGTAATGAACCATAAGGCGCTTGAAACAATTCGAGAATTTTCTATGCTGCAACCAGGCGACAGCGTTGTTGTCGGCTACTCAGGTGGAGCAGATTCCTCTGCTCTGCTTGAGTTTTTTTACAAAAATCGGGAAATCCTCGGGATCAAAGAGCTTGTCGCAGTACATATAAACCATCTGCTGCGCGGGCAGGAGGCGCAGCGCGACGAGGACTTTGTGAGAGCCCGCTGTGCGTCCAAAGGCATCCGCTGTTTTGCTATAAAAAAGGATATCCACATGCTGGCAAGGCAAAACGGGGAGTCCCTCGAAGCCTGTGGGCGCAGGGTGCGCTATGAGGTATTCGAGGGAATCGCCGCTCAGTTTGGCGCAAAAATCGCAACGGCGCATACGCTCGACGACAATGCGGAAACAGTTTTGTTCCATCTGGCACGCGGGACGGGGATGAAAGGACTGTGCGGGATTCCTCCGGTGCGGGGCAATATCATCCGTCCGCTGATTGCCTGTACTCGGGAGGAAATCGAAGAGTATCTCCATCAGGCAGGATTGACCTACTGTACAGACAGTACAAATTTGAGTGTGGAATACACTCGTAACCGCATCCGGCACAAGGTGATGCCGGAGCTTGAGGATGTAAACTGGTCAGTGCGGCAGAATATTGGCCGCATGAGCAGAATTCTGCGCCTGGAAGACGATTTTTTGGAGCAGCTTTGCATCCGAGAACTCGAACAGAGAAAAACTCCGGAGGGATATGATTGCACTAATTTTTCTGCGCTTCACCCGGCAATGCAGGCGAGAGTCGCAAGGAGGATGATTGCGCCTGCAGTGGACTTCTGCGACGAAAAACGCCTGCACTTGGTGCTCGAAGCGATGCGTAGCGGCGGGGGAAAAGTCCGGCTCAACGGAGACTTTTATGCGGTTATCTCCCATTTCCTGCTGACAGTAGAGCCAGCAAACCGGAAAGAGAATCCCCGGGCGGAAATCCCCTTGCTGGATTTACTTGCTGAGACTTGGGAGGGAATTCCCCGCGCCATCCTTTTACCAGGAGAGGAATGGGAGAATTTCAAAAAAATTCATAAAAAGCTATTAAAAAGCTCGCTCGACTATGATAGAATAATAGGAAACGCCTTACTGCGCCATCGCTGCCCTTCCGATCGGATTCGATTGGCCGGACGCGGTGTGACAAAAACGCTTAAAAAACTCTTTGCTGAGCAGAAGCTTCCGCTCCAGCTGCGGGAGCGTCTCTTTGTACTAAGCGACGAGCAGGGAGTCATCTGGGCCGAAGGCTTCGGCTGTGATGAACGAGTGGCAATTACCCGGCAGACAAAACGGGTTTTATGTTTTACCGATACCATCGAGGAAAGCAGGGAAATACAATGAAACAGGATATCCTCAAGACCCTTGTTAGTGAACAGGAGCTGAAAGACAAAGTAATTGCGCTCGGCGCGCAGATTTCCAAAGATTATGAGGGGCGGCCGTTGCTGCTGGTCAGCGTGCTCAAAGGGTCCGTTGTTTTTATGGCGGATTTGATGCGGGCCATTACGATTCCAGCGCGCATCGATTTTATGAGTGTCTCAAGCTATGGTTCCGGGACAAAAAGCCTTGGCGTCGTCAAGATTATCAAGGATTTGGATTTAAACATTGAAGGGTATGACCTGTTGATTGTGGAGGATATCCTGGACAGTGGAAACACGCTGAGCTATCTCAAGGAAAACCTCGCCTCCCGCGGTCCGAGAAGCATCCGCATCTGCACACTGCTTGACAAGCCGGAACGCCGTACTGCGGATGTGAAGGCGGATTATATCGGTTTTCAGGTGCCGGATGAATTTGTTGTGGGCTATGGGCTTGATTATGATGAGAAATACCGCAATTTACCATTTATTGGCGTGTTAAAACCAGAAGTATATGAAAAATAACCGCTTTTTTGCAGATACTACAAAGGAGTTAGGAGTGAAGCTGTTTGGCGAGTAAACGAACAAAAAGCATAGGAATCTATGCTGTGATACTTGGATTTCTTCTGATTGGCGCGATGATGTTTTTGACGGCTCAGCCGCGAAGCACCTATAAGTATTATCAGATCATCGAGTATTTTGAAAAAGGTGAGGTAGCCGATTATAAACTGAGCATCGGCTCAGGGGAATTGGTGATGAACCTCAATGACGACAAAAAGACCCAGATTGTCTACAAGGTGCCGAGTGTAGATTTGTTCCTCTCGGATGTCAAGCCCATTGTGGAAAAGTATAATGAGGAGCATCCGGACAATAAGGTTCTCGTGGACTATGAGCGGCCTGCGGACATCCCTTGGTGGGTGAGCATGCTGCCGAGCGTGGGACTCATCATCCTGATGCTGGTGCTCTGGTTCTACATGATGAACAAGGCAAACGGCGGCGCTGGCAACGCGATGTCGTTTGGCAAGGCAAAGGTGAAACAGCAGTCCGACCGGCCCAAGACTACCTTTAAGGATGTCGCGGGCGCAGATGAGGAAAAGGCGGAGCTGGAGGAAATCGTCGATTTTCTGAGAAGCCCCCGCAAGTTTACCGAGCTTGGCGCCCGTATCCCTAAAGGCGTGCTGCTGATGGGCCCGCCGGGTACCGGTAAGACCCTGCTTGCCCGTGCGGTCGCAGGGGAGGCGGGAGTCCCGTTTTTCTCAATTTCCGGTTCCGACTTTGTTGAGATGTTTGTGGGCGTCGGTGCATCCCGTGTCCGTGACCTGTTCGACCAGGCAAAGAAAAACGCGCCGAGCATCATCTTCATTGATGAGATCGACGCAGTCGGCCGCCAGCGCGGCGCCGGACTCGGCGGCGGGCATGACGAGCGCGAGCAGACGCTCAACCAGCTGCTCGTTGAGATGGACGGCTTTACCGGAAATGAGAGCGTTATCATTATTGCGGCAACCAACCGCCGCGATATCCTTGACCCGGCCCTGCTGCGTCCGGGACGGTTTGACCGGGAAATCCTCGTCGGCTATCCGGACGTCAAAGGTAGGGAGGCAATCCTGCGGGTGCATTCTCGCAACAAGCCGCTCGGGCCGGACGTCGACTTGAGTGTTATCGCAAAGACAACCTCCGGCTTTACGGGCGCTGACCTCGAAAACCTGATGAATGAGAGCGCCCTGCTTGCAGCACGTAAGAATAAAAAGGCCATCACGATGGAAGAAATCGAGGAGGCGACAATAAAGGTCGTTGCCGGCCCGGAGAAAAAATCCCATGTGGTATCGGATAAGGAGAAAAAGCTTACCTCCTATCACGAAGCGGGCCATGCGGTCACCACCTACTACGCGGATCCGGAAAACCCGGTACACCAGATTTCCATTATCCCGCGCGGGATGGCCGGAGGCTATACCATGTCCCTTCCAATTGAGGACAAAAACTATGTCCTGCAAAAGGATATGTTTGCATCCCTTGTGACCCTGCTCGGCGGGCGTGCAGCGGAAAAGCTGATTTTGGAGGATATCTCTACCGGTGCGTCCAACGATATCCAGCGCGCAACCCAGGTGGCACGCAATATGGTTACCCAGTACGGTTTCTCGGAGAAGCTCGGTCCCATCCAATATGGAACGGACCAGGGCGGTGGCGTGTTCCTTGGCCGTGATTTCGGCCATACCCGCGATTATTCCGAGGAGATTGCCGGGGAGATCGATTCTGAAATCCGCAAGCTGATTGATAAGGCATACACCACCACCCAGCAGATTCTGACCGAGCACATTGACCAGCTTCACAAAGTTGCACAGTATCTGTTCAACCATGAGAAGATGGACGGTGAGTTATTTGCCAAGATGATGAACGGAGAATACGTAGAAGATTCGATCCTGGAAACATCCTTTGTTTCCGCCCCCTCTCGGACGGAGCAAGAAGAATCCGGAGAACTGCCCCACTAGTTTTGAGCCAAAGCCTTTCCTTTTGAATTTTCCCAAAAGGAAAGGCTTTTTGCTGTAGTAAATATGTGCCTGGCGGCACAAGCTTCGTTTTGCCTTCTTTCAGAGCGCTGATAGGGGCAGGGCTTTCCCTTGTTATCTCATTGCAGGGATTGACCCCGTACGACAGAAGACCGCAACGAATTTCGTTAGGCAACGCTTATATGCTTTGCTCAACTTTCTTATGTCTCCGGACACAGAATGATGCTTATCCACGAAAACAACCGCATTGCATATGACAAACCAAGATACAAACTCCCCCAAAACTTGACAGTCCATTTTGCTTGCGCGTATAATAATAAAATATGGGCAAAAAACTAGGTAGGACGTTTGAAATCTTTAACTACAAAGCAAAAGCTTTCTCCAAGGAGAAACCCAATTGATACACCGGAGGAACCTATGGCGGAAAATAACGAGCAAAAGAAAAAGACGCCGGCAAGGCGCGGTAAAAAAGAATATGACAACGACAGTATCCAGGTGCTCAAGGATGAGGAGCGCGTCCGCAAACGCCCGGCCGTCATCTTCGGCTCGGATGGCATTGAGGGGTGCGAGCACGCGGTGTTTGAAATCCTCTCCAACTCCATTGACGAGGCAAGAGAGGGGGCTGGAGACCGTATCATCATCACCCGGTACAAAGACCATTCGGTGGAAATCGAGGATTTTGGACGCGGTATCCCGGTCGATTTCAACGAGCGCGAGCAGCGCTACAACTGGGAACTCGTTTTCTGTGAGCTGTACGCGGGCGGAAAATACAACACCAATGAGGGTGAGGGGTATGAATACTCTCTCGGCCTCAACGGGCTTGGAGCCTGTGCGACCCAGTATGCCTCCGAGTACTTCGATGTGCAGGTGTGTCGGGACGGATATCTCTATACTCTGCATTTTGAAAAGGGGAAGAACGTCGGCGGGCTGAAAAAGGAACCTGCCAAGCGCCGTCAGACCGGCACCAAACAGCGCTGGCGCCCGGATTTGGAAGTTTTTACCGACATTGCCATCCCGTTGGAATTCTATGAGGATATGCTGGGGCGTCAGGCCGTCGTCAATGCGGGGCTTGTGTTTGAATTTCGAAATGAGACGGAGAACGGCTTTGAAACAAAGGAATTTGTCTACCAAAACGGAATTTCCGATTACGTAAAGGAGATTGCGGGCGACAATGCTCTTACCTCGGTGCAGACCTTCCATGACGAGCAGCACGGAAGAGACAGGGAGGACAAGGCGGAATACAAAGTCAAGCTGAATGTGGCCTTTTGCTTTTCTAACCGGGAAAAGCGTCTGGAATACTATCACAACTCCAGTTTTCTGGAACACGGCGGCTCTCCGGAGCGCGCCGTGCGAGCGGCCTTTGTCTTTTCGATTGACCAATATCTCAAGCAGACGGGAAAATACCTGAAAAACGAGGGCAAAATCTCGTTTCAGGATGTCGAGGACTGCCTGATTCTCGTTTCCTCATCATTTTCCACCCAGACTTCTTATGAGAACCAGACCAAAAAAGCGATTACCAACAAGTTTATCTATGAGGCGATGAACGCCTTTCTACGCCATTCACTGGAGGTCTATTTCATTGAGAATCCGGACGAGGCGAACAAAATCGCCGAGCAGGTAATTATCAACAAGCGCAGCCGCGAAAATGCGGAAAAAACCAGGCTGAACCTGAAAAAGAAGCTTGCCGGTACCGTGGATTTTGCCAATCGTGTGCAAAAATTCGTCGACTGCCGTACCAAGGACGTCTCCCGCCGGGAGGTCTACATTGTGGAGGGCGACTCCGCGCTTGGTGCATGCAAGATGGGGCGGGATTCGGAATTTCAGGCCATCATCCCGGTGCGCGGTAAGATTCTCAACTGCCTGAAAGCGGAATACGATAAGATTTTCAAAAACGACATCATCACCGACCTTGTTAAGGTTCTCGGCTGTGGGGTGGAGGTCAAGACCAAGGCGAACAAAGATCTTGCAAGCTTTGATATAAACGGCCTGCGGTGGAACAAGGTCGTCATCTGCACGGATGCAGACGTGGACGGCTTCCAAATCCGCACCTTGATTTTGACGATGATTTACCGGCTGATGCCGACTCTGATTGAGCAGGGCTTTGTGTACATCGCGGAGTCCCCGCTCTTTGAGATTACCACCAAGGAGCAGACCTATTTTGCCTACACAGAAAAGGAAAAAAGCGAGATTTTAGAGCAGATTGGCAAGGCGAAATATACCATCCAACGCTCGAAAGGACTCGGTGAGAATGAGCCGGATATGATGTGGCTGACGACCATGAACCCCGAGACTCGCCGTCTGATTCAGGTGACGATGGAGGATGCAGAGCGGGCGTTTCTCATGTTCGATGTTTTACTTGGAGATAATCTTTCCGGCAGAAAAGAATTTATCGCCCAAAACGGAAATAAATATCTGGAGCTCACCGACGTATCCTGATTGACTGGGAGCATATTACTCTGACGGAGGCAACCTGATGGCAGCAAAGAGACCCAAAAAAGAACCGACGAGCCCAAAGCGCGTCAATACCAAGGCATATATTGCCGGGGCGGGCAGTGTATTACGCCAGCCCATTGATGACACACTCGAACAAAATTACATGCCCTATGCGATGAGTGTTATCCTGTCCCGTGCGATTCCGGAAATCGACGGATTCAAGCCCTCTCACCGTAAGCTGTTGTATACTATGTATAAGATGGGACTGCTCGGTTCCGCGAGAACCAAGTCTGCGAACATCGTCGGACAGACGATGCGCCTTAATCCTCACGGTGATCAAACGATCTATGAGACGATGGTGCGTCTCTCTCGCGGCTATGAGGCGCTGCTCCATCCTTATGTGGACAGTAAGGGCAATTTCGGCAAGGCGTATTCCCGAGATATGGCCTACGCGGCCGCACGATATACCGAGGCAAAGCTCGAGCCCATCAGTGCGGAGCTGTTCAAGGATATCGACAAGGATACGGTCGATTTTGTGGACAACTACGACAATACTACCAAGGAGCCGACCCTGCTGCCTGCGACTTTCCCCTCAATTCTTGTCAACTCCAATGTGGGAATCGCAGTCGGGATGGCAAGCTCCATCTGCCCGTTTAACTTGAGCGAGGTCTGTGAGACCACGATCGCCCTGCTTAAAAACCCGGAGCACGTCATCGCGGACACGCTCAAAGCGCCGGATTTCCCAGGCGGGGGAACTATCCTCTACGATCCCAAAGAACTAGAGAAAATCTATGAGACCGGACGCGGCAGTGTAAAGGTCCGCTGTCGGTACAGCTATGACAAATCCCTAAACTGCATCGAAATCACGGAAATCCCGCCGACGACCACGGTCGAGACTATTATGGATAAGGTTGTAGATTTGATCAAGTCCGGTAAAGTGCGGGAAATCTCCGATATGCGTGACGAGACGGACCTCTCCGGGCTCAAGGTCACGATTGATCTGAAACGAGGCGTCGACCCGGACAAACTAATGCAAAAACTCTACCGCCTGACCCCGCTGGAGGATACCTTTTCCTGTAATTTCAACGTCCTGATTGACGGGTATCCAATGGTGCTCGGAATCGGCAAGCTAATCGGGTATTGGATTCGTTTCCGGAAGGAATGTGTGGTACGCCGCACCTGCTACGATTTAAAGAAGAAGCGGGATAAGCTGCACCTGCTCCAGGGCCTTGCGAAAATCCTGCTCGATATTGACAAGGCGATCAAAATCGTGCGCGAGACCGAGGAGGAGAGCGAGGTCGTATCCAATTTGATGATTGGGTTCGGTATTGATGAAACCCAGGCGGAATATGTCGCGGAAATCAAGCTGCGCCACTTAAACCGGGAGTACATTCTCAAGCGCACACAGGAGACGGAGGGGCTGGAACAGGAAATCGAGGAGATGGAGGGTATCCTCTCGAGTGATAAGAAAATAAGCGCAATTATTATCTCCGAGCTAAAAGAAGTCAGTAAAAAATACAGCCAGCCCAGGCGCAGTCTGATTGCGGACGTCAGCGCGGAGGAAGTCGCAGAGATAGTAGAGGAGATTCCGGATTATCCGGTCCATGTATTCCTGACCAAAGAGGGATACTTGAAAAAGATTCCTCCGCAATCCCTGCGTATGAGTTCGGAGCACAAGCTCAAGCAGGGGGATGAAATCGCCGTCTCTTTTATGTCAACGAACAGTACCGAGCTTCTGGTGTTTACCAATCACCATCAAGTATACAAAGCGCGGCTGAGCGATTTTGAAGACTCGAAGGCAAGTGTGCTCGGCGACTATCTCCCCGCTAAACTCTCCATGGACGAGGGGGAGTCCGTAGTTTCGATTGCCATGACTCAGGATTATTCCGGTTATATGCTCTTTGTATTCACCGGCGGCCGCGTGGCAAAGGTGCCGCTGTCCTCTTACCAGACCAAGACGCGCAGGAAAAAGCTGATGAACGCCTACTGCCCGAAGCTCGAGCTGTGTAAAATGCTCAAGTTGCAGGAGGATACGGAGATTATGCTAACTCTGTCAAACGGACGAGTCCTGGCCTTTTCCACCTCGCAGTTGGCTCCAAAAAGGGCAAAGGACACACAGGGCGTGATTGTCGCCTCAGTGAAAGGCAAAGTCGCGGTAACAGGTGCCGAGCCCTTTGACGAGACAAAATATCAAAACGCCGAGCGTATCCGGGTGAAATCCCTGCCCTCGACGGGTGTGACGCCGAAGGATGCACAGGATATCCAGATGAAGCTGGAATAAAAAGATATGGGGTTAAAAACTTCCACAGCAAACGCTGTGGAAGTTTTTTGATTCAGGAAACTACAGGATTCTCGCGCCCTGTTCGTCAACCTTTCCATGCAGGGTAGACCCTTTTAAGGGTTCATCCGCCAAGTAATCAGTGCCCAATGGCTTGAACAAAGCGAAAAAGTGTCATGCTGGCTTCGTAATAAGCTGATTTATCGGATAAAGCTTGTGCTGATTCTGCGTTCCCGTTCAGGGTAGGGGACGCCGGCTTCCTTTCCGGCCTGGATACACTGGAGCAGCCATGCCATGTTGTCAGCCAGGGTCCGCATGGTTTGCAATCCTTCCAAATCCTGTTTAACCTGATCCGGAGTGTTTCCATGAACACTGTTCCAGTACTGAGAGGAGACAACCGGCATTGAGGAAATCGTGAAGTGTTTGTTGAGCTGG
>UQSL01000019.1 GCA_900543705.1 uncultured Oscillospiraceae bacterium | reverse complement strand
CGCATGGTTATAAACTGGTAGCGGTGGGAAATACGTTTGTCTTCCCTATGGCGGGGTATTTCCAAAAAAACAAAAACCCGGCGGGCTCCCCGCCATAATATGGGGTGAACCGGCAGACCGGCTTTATATCTACATCCACGGTAAAATGGGTTACAAGGAAGAAGCGGAAGAATTTGCCCATATCGCTTGCCGGAAAGGCTGGCAGGTGCTGAGCTTTGACCTGCCGGGGCATGGGGAGAGAAAGGATGAATCGGACCGCTTTTTCCCCTGGTACATTACGCCGGAGATGGAATCAATTTGGGAATATGCCGTAAGGACCTGGAGCCGCATCGCCAACGGGAAAAAGAGATTCCCACGAATTTCGGCGAAACACTGTCCTGGGAGTATTACATCTATGCTAAGGCACATCCCATCCGAGATTGGGACTGTCCGACGGAAATCCTCTATGCCAGCCGGGATAATCTTACGGACCGGGATACCGTGGACAATTTCTGCAGCCGGTTCTCCTGCCGTCTCACCGTAATGGAGGATGGAAAGCACTGGTTTCATACAGAAGAACAGATGGCTTTTTTGGAGAAATGGGAATGCAGAAATACTTGATGGAACTCCATTGCTGGACTACTCCTCAAAGGTAATTAAAGAACTGGTCCATGAAAGGAACTGGGTGCAGTTGGACGAATTTCACCGGATCCAGGCTATCTATCATTTTGTTCGGGACGAAATCTTGTTCGGCTATAAACTGAAGTAAACAAAAACCCTGCTGTGTGTGAGGGAATTTCCCCTCACATGGCAGACAATTATTCAATAAACAGATATGGAGACAAAACATGAACAACTGGTTTACCATAGATCAAATCGATGCGGATACATATATTCTCAGCGAGTACCGGCACTGGGAGGAAACCCACTGCTACCTTCTTAACGGTTCCGAGCGCAGCCTGCTGATTGATACAGGTCTGGGAATCTGCAATATCTATGACGAAGTAGTCAAGCTGACCGATTTGCCCGTAACGGCTGGTGTGACGCATATAAACTGGGACCACATCGGCGGCCACCGGTAATTCCCGGATTTCTATGCCCACGAAGCGGAATTAAACTGGCTGACCGGCGAATTTCCCCTATCTATGGAGACAATCCAAAGCATGGTGGTTAACCGCTGCGATCTGCCGGAAGGATATGATGTGAGCACCTATCCACTCTTTCAGGGAACCCCGACAGAGGTGCTCCACGGCGGCGAAACTATGGATATAGGCGGACGGCGTATTGAAGTTTTGCATACGCCGGGACATTCCCCCGGTCATATGTGCTTTTGGGAAAAGGATCGCGGATACCTTTTCACCGGAGATCTGGTTTATAAGGATACTCTGTTTGCCTATTATCCATCTACAGATCCTAAGGCTTATCTGGATTCTCTGGAAAAAGTTGCGGCACTGCCTGTGAAGAGAGTGTTTCCCGCCCACCATTCTCTGGATATTCATCCGGAAATCCTGCTCCGAATGCGGGACGCGCTCAGGAAGTTGAAGGAAGATGGGAAACTAAATCACGGCAGCGGAACTTTTGATTATGGAGACTGGGCAATTTGGCTGTAAGGAATAATCAGCAAAATCTGTGAGGAGCTTTTGCTATGAAATTAAGATTTGAACCCGCAAAGGAAGAAGATATTACCGCTATATTCTCCTTTAATAAAGAGCAGATTGATGCCTATGAAGACTTTCAAAGTATTGAATATAAGAAGGTACTGGAATGGGTCCATTAAAAAATTGAGACACATATCAAAGAGTATGTATGTGTATGGGTAGGGAATCAAAAAGTTGGATATTACTATTTCCATAAAGCGGACAAGACGGATTTCAAATTATCGACAAGATCAGAAACACACAGTATTTTATGAAAAGGGATGTTTAATTCGGCGGAAGAATGTTATCAGATGGGACTTGGGCTTTATCAATCCGACAATTTTCATATACAGGAAGTGGGCGTTTTCCTGATGGGATACGCTGCGCATCAAAAGCCCGAGGCACTGGATTTCCTGAGAAACAAGGCAAGCGCCAATAAAAGCTGGAAGGTGCAGGAAACGCTGGCTATGGCCTTTGATATCCATTGCAGGCAAATTGGATACGAGACAGCCCTGCCGCTGATCCGGGAATGGCTGGAGGATGACCGCGCAAACGTGCGCCGGGCTGTGTCAGAGGGACTGCGAGTATGGACCAGCCGGCCTTATTTTAAAGATCCTGCGGCCTTTGCTCCAGCCACAAGACAGGAACATACTGGAAACTGGAATGGAGCTAAAGGGAAAAGAAACGGTTTCGGATGAGGACTTAGCCAGTCTGTCCGCTCTTCTGCTGGACTGGGCGTCGGAATGGATCGGGCGATGCAGGGATGAATGTGAGGCAAAGAGATGATATGCAGACTGCAAGGAAACGTTTTGGGGTTCAGGTCAAGGTATATTAAAATCAAAAGGAAAAAGGGCTTATGTATCGTATTTTCATAATCGAAGATGACATCTCTCTGGCAAACGCCATAAAGAAACAAATTGAATCCTGGGGAAATCAAGCGCTGTGCGCGAAGGATTTCCAAAACGTCATACCGGTGTTTGTGGAATACGATCCGCATATGGTGCTGGTGGATATCATGCTGCCGTTTTTTAACGGCTACCACTGGTGCAGCGAAATCCGGAAGATTTCCAATGTACCGGTGGTGTTTATCTCCTCCGCCTCCGACAATATGAATATCGTCATGGCCATGAATATGGGCGGAGACGACTTTATTGCTAAACCCATGGATTTGAGTGTGATGACCGCCAAAATTCAGGCGCTGCTTCGCCGCACTTACGATATGGGCAGCAAAATCCCGGTTCTGGAGCACAGAGGGGCGGTCCTGAATCTAAACGATACAACCCTTACCTATCAAGGGAAACGGATTGAACTAACCAAGAACGATTTTCGTATTCTGCAGACCCTGCTTGAGAACAAAGGCAAGGTGGTCAGCCGGGACGCGCTGATGACCAAGCTTTGGCAGTTGGACGACTATGTGGAGGAAAACACCCTGACGGTCAATGTAAACCGTCTTCGAAAAAAGCTGGAGAATGCCGGTCTTCACGATTTCATCACCACCAAAGTCGGAATCGGCTACATCATCGAATGAGGAAGGATGAGATTGTGAAGAAGGAAAAATGGTATTCCATACTCGTCAGTTACCTGAAGCAATACCGTATGACGGCATTGATGTTCCTGGCGTTTTCCGGGATATTTGCCCTGATCTTCTCCCTGTATGAATTGGAAACCGAGGCAGTTTGGTACGCCTTAGGGCTGTGTTTCCTCCTTGCCGTTGTGGTATTGTCCGTGCATATTGTTTTCTATTGGAAGCGTCATCGGGAACACAGAAGAATTCTTCATAATATCCAGATCATGCTTGACCAGCTGCCGGAACCACAAACGCTGGCGGAAGCGGATTTGCAGGAAATGCTCCAGGAGCAGAAACGTATTCTGGACGCCAATCTGACCAGCTGGCAGACGGAACGTCGGGAAAGCATGGATTACTATACCACCTGGGTCCACCAGATCAAGACGCCCATCTCGGTGATGCGGATGACCCTGGAGAGCGAAGACACCGATGAGCATCGGGAGCTTTCCGCCGAGCTGTTCCGGATTGAGCAGTATGTGGAGATGGTACTCAGCTATCTGCGGCTTGGGAGCGATTCTTCCGATTACATCTTCCGGGAATATGAGCTGGACGGCATCATCAAGCAGGCAATCCATAAATATGCGCCCCAGTTTGTGCGCCGCAGGATCCGGTTGGAATATCATCCGGTGGATGTCAAAGTGCTGACGGATGAAAAGTGGCTCCTGTTTATCATGGAGCAGATATTGTCCAACAGTATCAAATACACCCAGAGCGGCTCCATAACCATTTCGGTAACGTCGGACAAGATACTGAAAATTTCCGATACCGGCATCGGGATTGCCCCGGAAGATCTGCCAAGAATCTTTGAAAAAGGATTTACCGGGTATAACGGGCGCTCTAATAAGAAATCCACAGGGCTTGGGCTCTATCTATGTAAGATGGCCGCGGACAGGCTTTCCCACAAAATCAGCGCCGAGTCCACGCCCGGCGTGGGGACCACCATTTCCATCGACCTGCATACGGATGAATTGAAAGTAGAATGATTCGTCTTGCAAAAATGTCACATGGGACGGCCGGAATGTCACCCGATTCGATGTCGGGCGTTTCGGCCGTTTTGCTATAATTAGGGCACGAAAGAAATAAGGAGGCTATCATATGGCAATATTAGAGGCGAAATGTCTTCAAAAAATTTATACCACCCGCTTCGGTGGAAATCAGGTTAAGGCCTTATCCAACGTGTCCTTTTCTGTGGAACAGGGCGAATATGTGGCCATCATGGGCGAGTCCGGTTCCGGAAAAACAACCCTGCTGAATATCCTGGCGGCTCTGGATAAGCCCACCAGCGGAGAGGTGCTTCTGGAAGGCAGAAGCCTTTCTACCGTAAAAGAAAAAGAAATCTCCGCGTTCCGACGGGACAATCTGGGGTTTGTCTTTCAGGACTTTAACCTTCTGGATACCTTCACCTTGAAGGATAACATCTTCCTTCCCCTGGTCCTGGCAGGAAAAGGCTACAAAGAGATGAACAGCCGTTTACAGCCCATTTCGAAAAAGCTGGGAATTTCCGATCTCCTGACGAAATACCCGTATGAGGTTTCCGGCGGTCAGAAGCAGAGGGTGGCGGTGGCCCGCGCCCTGATCACCAACCCGAAGCTGGTGCTGGCGGACGAACCGACGGGAGCGCTGGATTCCAAGTCTACGGACGACCTGCTTCGGATTTTCAATGAGGTAAACCAGGATGGGCAGACCATCCTGATGGTAACGCACTCGGTAAAAGCGGCCAGCCATGCAAGCCGTGTGCTGTTTATCAAGGACGGCGAGGTGTTCCACCAAATTTATCGCGGAAACAGCTCCAACGAGCAGCTGTATCAGAAAATCTCCGATACGCTGACGCTGTTGGCAACGGGCGGTGATCGTCATGAGTAAAGGATTTTTCCCAAAGCTGGCCGCAGGCAACATCCGGAAGAACGGGAAAACCTATTTCCCATATATCCTGACCTGCATCATGACGGTAGCCATCTTTTATCTCGTGAAGTCCCTGTCCTTGAATCCGGGACTGGAGAAAATGGTGGGCGCTCAAACGCTTGCCTATACCATGTTCCTGGGAAGCTGTGTGACGGCTTTATTCGCCTTCATCTTCCTGTTTTACACCAACAGCTTTTTGATCAAACGCAGGAAAAAAGAATTTGGAGTCTTCAATATTCTCGGCATGGAAAAGCGCCATCTAGCAAAGACTCTGGCATGGGAATCCCTGTATGTGGCACTGATTGGCCTTGGGGGCGGCCTGATTGTGGGAATGGCGCTGGATAAGGTCATGTTCCTCATCATTACCAAAGTGATCGGCGGGGAGATTTCTCTGGGGTTCTTCGTTTCCGGCGAAGCCATTGGAACCACGGTCATCCTTTTTGCCGCCATCTTCCTGCTGATTTTTTTGAAAACCGTACGCCAGATCCACGTATCTAATCCCGTTGATCTGCTGCGGGAAGGCCATGCGGGCGAAAAGGAACCAAAATCCAAATGGCTGATGACCCTGCTGGGCCTCGCCTGTGTGGGAGTCGGCTATTATATGGCGCTGACGGTGGAAAACCCAATTTCCTCCATTACGGCGTTCTTTGTAGCGGTGGTCCTGGTCATCCTTGGAACCTATATGCTTTTCACTGCTGGCAGCATCGCGCTTTTAAAGCTGCTGAGAAAGAACAAGAAGTATTACTACAAGACAAAACATTTCACCAGTGTTTCCGGTATGATCTACCGCATGAAACAGAATGCAGTAGGGCTTGCGAATATCTGTATTCTGTCCACCATGGTGCTGGTGATGATCTCCTCCACCAGTTCGCTGATGCTGGGCATGGAAGACATTACCCACACCCGGTATCCCAATGATTTTGTGGTGTATTCAAACGAAGGTTCCAAGGAGCGCAGTGAAGAAACCTTTGATAAAATCCGTACCCTGCAGACAGAAAAAGATCTGAACGTGACCGGTGAGCTCCAATATACCTATCTGTCGTTTTCCAGTATCGAAGACGGCGATACCTTCCAGGTTTCCCGCGGCGATTCTCTTATGAACATAGAATCCATTACAAATCTGATTTTTATCCCCCTGTCCGACTACAATGCGGCGATGGGGACGAACAAAACCCTGGAGGATGGGGAGATCCTCCTATATTCCAATCGGAAGAGCTTTAATTACCCGGTTTTGAAGGTGTTCGATAAGGAATACTCGGTCAAAGAGAAGCTGGATGAGTTCCTGGGGAACGGGATTATGGCGGCAAACGCGGCCAACAGCCAGTTCATTGTAGTCCGGGATATGGAAGAAATCAACGACCTGTATGAGAAGCAGAAAGAGGCTCTGACAGACATTGCAAACGAATGCCGGTATTTCTATGGATTTGATACTGACGCCAGTAAAGAGGAGCAGAGCGATTTCTATACCGCTATGATGGATCTGCTTGCAGAAAATGAGTTTCAGGGAAGCGCAGAATCCCGGTTCGATGCAAGAACCAGCTTCCTTGGGCTATACGGAGGGTTCTTCTTTATCGGTATCTTCCTTGGCGTCCTGTTCATCATGGCGACTGTCCTGATCATCTACTATAAGCAGATTTCTGAGGGCTATGACGATAAGGAGCGGTTTGAAATCATGCAGAAGGTGGGCATGAGCCAACAGGAGGTCAAAGCCTCCATCCGCTCGCAGGTGCTGACGGTGTTCTTCCTGCCGTTGATCGTTGCAGGCATTCATGTTGCCGTGGCATTCCCGCTGATATCCAAGCTTTTGGCGCTGCTCAACCTGATGAATACAGGGCTGTATATCGCCTGTACAGGCGTCTGCTTCCTGGTGTTCACGGCGATGTACGTGCTGGTCTATCTGCTGACTGCAAAGACCTATTATAAAATCGTCAGCCAGTAAAGGAGGAGTCTAAAAGCGAAAGATAATAGGTTCCGCTTTTCATTTCCGTCCCTGCGTTAATCACATCCGCAGTCGCTTTGTTAAAGACAGCGGTCTGGTCTTTATGGAGAAGTTCATGGATTTTAGAAGAAGGCTATTCGGTTTCAAGGGGCTGCTGTTAGTCTTTCTGGCTGCAATTCTGGCATGCGGGCTTTTGATGAAGAGGCTGGAAGCCGGATAGCATCCATTGAAGTTGTGAAAGAGAGAAAAAGCGCTGCACAGAGAATTCTATCCCCTTTTGCACCGCTTTTCCTTTGCAACTATTAAAAACTTCTTGAAAATCATATTAAATGGGTATAGCATTTTCATAGAAGTTGAGATATGAAATGGTTGGGAGGATCTCTATGAGCTTTTACACTCAAATGGAAAAAGAAATAATCATGCCGGCAGATGTTCTGTATATGAGAAGGACGGGGGCTTACGGCACAGAAAACTACGCCCTGATGGACCGGTTCAAGGAATGGCTGCATGCCAACCAAATGTTTTGCGAGGATACGGTTATTTTAGCCGTTCCGCTGGACGATCCGAACCGGACAGAGACGCAAAAGTGCAGATACGACGTCTGTGTGATCAATGCAGAGGGCGGGAAACCTACATCCGATGAAGTGAAAAGCAGAAAGCTTGACGGCGGTAGCTATCTTGTATTCCGCATTGCGCACACGGCAGGTGCAGTTCAAAGGGCATGGTCGGAGTGCTTTGAGGAACTTTCAAAACACGGGTATTCCCTGGACCCTGCAAGGCCTATTATGGAACGGTATGCGCAAAAATTGGTAGAGCATCATCTTTGCGAGCTGTGTGTGCCGATCTTATAAAAGAGCAATAGCGTGTTTGACATTGCTTGTGTTTTGAGAGGGAGGGAGCCATTGAGATGGTGAACCTGATCCGGGAGCTCGAAGCGTAAAGATGACGAATTTGCTCTTTCATTAAAGCATCTCTCTTTATGTAATTATTTTTTACATCTTCAAAATACAAAACACTCCCCCTGATGTCAAACCAGACGGAGTGTTTTTTTACAGATCTACCTTTTCAAAGCGTTTGATGGAAATCCGATATGCTAAGGAGAGGAAAACCACATAGCACAGGATTCCAATGAGTAAGATGGGCGTTTGCAGCAACAGATCCTGAAGTGCGTAGCTGTCCAGCCAGGCAAGGACCGGAAGGTGGACGGCTCCTTCCACCGCCACCATCAAAAGCAGCATGGGAATTGCAGCGATTACAAAGGCTTTGCCCGCCTTATACCCGTTTTTGTAATAGGCCGGGAAGAAGACCAGATCGAAAACAGCGTAGATGATAAGCCCAAACCCGTACCAGGCCGCGTTGGCGTCGATTCCCACCGGATTGTTTTCTATTTCAATGACGTTCCGAAGAAAGACAAAAGGAACGGAAAGCAGTAGCTGGAACAACTGGATTGAGACGATCAGCAGGCATTTCCCCTTGACGCTTTCCCGCTTGGTCACAGGGAGGATGGCGGTGTACCAGGCGTCATTGGTTTCTCTGGCATAAAGAAACGTAAGGTAAGGGGCCAGGCAGCCAAACATAAAAATGACGGTGTAAGGATACGCCGGCACAATGACTAGGCAGCCCAAAAAGGCAAAGACAATGGAAGTAGGATGCGCAGCCAATGCCAGTTCTTTATAGAGCAGTTTCATCCAAATCCCTCCCTTCTGTGCGCAGCATAATTTCCTCCAGCGTAAGCGGAGCGGTATCCTTAGGCGTTTTGAGATGGTCGAAGGACTGGAGGAACGTTCCCTTATCCGCGCTTTTCAGCACCCGGCCGTTTTGTATGTAGGTGATGTCGTCGGCGCAGCGGTCCAAATCCGAGGTGATATGGGTGGAAAACAGGACGGATCGTTTTCCATCCTTTACAATACGCGTGAAGATATGCAGAATCTCATCCCGGGAAACCGGGTCTAATCCCGAAGTCGGTTCATCCAAAAGATAGAGCTACGCGTTATGGGAAAGCGCCAGCGCCAGCAGATACTTGACCTTCATCCCATTGGAAAGAGCCCGCAACTGCTTGCTTTCATCCAGAGAAAACTGCTTGAGATAGCTCTCATATTTCCGCTGATCCCAGTTTGGATAGAACCTTCTGGTCACGGCGGTGATGGCGGAAAGCTTTTTCAGCGGGTAAAAATCGATACCGCCGAAGACCACGCCGATCTTCTGTTTACATTCCTTTTCGTTTTGGAAGAAATCCTTTCCCAGTATGGTCACAGTTCCGGATTCCGGACGGACCATGTTCAGCATGGATTTCAAGGTGGTGCTTTTTCCAGCTCCATTTTTGCCGATGAGCCCCATGATGTGTCCGGGCTTTACCGAGAAGGAAACATCCTGCAGGGCGAAACCGGGATAGCGTTTGCTCAAATGCTCTACCTGAAGTAATTCGGTCATTTGTTTTCCTCCTTTTCATCGACGTGGAGCATATCTCGCAGAAAAGCAATATTCCGAAGGACGGTATCGCCGGGAACCAGGGCGATGCCCGCGCTTTCCGGATTTTCATCTCCCAGCGCCACCAACAGGTCACCCGGTTTTATGTGGAAAAGGTCCCGTGCTTTTTTGGGCAGAACCACCTGTCCTCGTTCTCCTACCTTGACGGTTCCAAAAAGATGCTTTCCTCTGGGAGGAATCGGCATCCGCTCGTCCTCCTGATTGAAATGGATCAAATCGTCCACCGATACGTCGTAAAGCTCTGCCAGCGCGTCGCAGTTTAGGATATCGGGAACCGTTTCTCCGGATTCCCATTTTGCCACGGCCTGGCGGGTAACGCCGACTTTTTCCGCTACTTCTTCCTGAGAATATTTATGATACTGCCTCAGTGAGGTTAAATTCTGAGAAATCAAATCGGATTGCTTTTTCATGTATTTCCAACCTCCTTGCCTTTATTATACCGCTTTTCCGTTTCATTTCTACCAACCGTCCCTGACAGAAAATGTGCGTTTTGGTTCCGTTAAAACATGACATACTACTGTCATGGATGCTGTGCTATCCTGAACGCAAAGGAGATGATTTGGATGGAACTGATGCGCGTGGCGTCGCAAATTCTGGAAACGGAACATATCTGCTGCGCCATCGCCAGCTACAAAGATATACAGGCTATGAGCAAAAAAGCATTTACGCTTCTCTACCTGCCGTTTTGTATAAATACGCCCAAGCCCTGCTTTCGTCCCCAGGTAAAAGCGGCCGAAATATCAAAGCTGGGATTTGTACTGTACTATTCCCACCAGTGTCCCTTCATCGCCAAGTATGTGCCGCTTTTGGAAGAAGCGGCCGGGAATGCAGGGATTCCTTTTGAGACCATCCGCATCGACAGCAGGGAAAAGGCGCAGAACGCACCTGTAGTAGTGTCGAATTTTGCTCTGTTTTATATTGGGAAATTTGTTACTCACGAGATCCTGTCGGTGGGAAAGTTTGAAAAGCGGGCGGAAACTCTGATGAAAAGCAAAGAGGAAACGAAATGAAAATCGACCGTATGATCGGGATCCTGTCCATCCTATTGCAGTCGGACAAGGTGACGGCCCCTTATCTGGCCGAAAAATTCGAGGTTTCCCGCCGCACCATCAACCGGGATATCGAGGATTTGTGCAAGGCGGGGATTCCGCTGGTGACCGCTCAGGGAGCAAACGGCGGGATCTCCATTATGGAGGGCTACAAGATCGACAGCACCCTGTTGACCTCAGCCGATATGCAGGCGATCCTGGCGGGGCTTCGCAGCCTGGACAGTGTAAGCGGGACAAACCGGTATGCCCAGCTGATGGAGAAGCTCTCGGCCGGCGCTTCGGCTCTGATGCCCGGCGGCCAGCATATCCTCATTGACCTTTCTTCCTGGAGCAAATCTGCCCTGGCTCCCAAGATCGAACTGCTCCACGGTGCTATCGACTGCGGGAGATGCGTGAGTTTCCGTTATTTTGCGCCGAAAGGTGAATCCTTCCGGATGATTGAGCCTTACTATCTAATTTTCCGCTGGGCGAACTGGTATGTCTGGGGCTTTTGCCGGGAACGCGAGGACTACCGGCTGTTCAAGCTCAACCGGATGACGGAGCTGGAAACCGGGGAGCCCTTTGAAAAACGTCCGGCCCCGCTGCCGGACCTGTCCACGGAAAAGGTGTTCCCCCATACCTATCAAGTGAAAGCCTTGATTGCGCCGGAATTCCGGTGGCGTCTGGTGGAGGAGTACGGACCGGACTGCTTTACCGTACAGGAGGACGGCCGTTTACTGACCTCTTTCGGCTTTACAAATGAAGAAAGCATCTTAGGCTGGATTTTATCCTTCCGGGGAGGTGCGGAGCTTCTGGAGCCGGTAGAATTCCGGGAAAAACTGGCGGCTTTTGGAAAAGAGCTTCAAAAGCGATATTCGGATTCATGACAGACAGCTGTCCTGTTCGGCCTGATAGAATGAGTTTATCAAACCGAAGGGAGCTTTATAAAATGAATTATGAAATCGTAACCTTGCAGGAGAAAATCGTGATGGGAATTACCGCCCGCACCAACAACAGCGCGCCGGATATGGGGGCGGTGATCGGCGGTTTGTGGAATCGATTCTATGGAGAAGGGATCTATGAGGGCATTCCGGATAAGGCCGACGAGAAAGCCATCGGGCTTTATACGGACTACGTCGGAGATGCAGCCGATGATTATACCGTGATGGTATGCTGTGCGGTGGCAAAGGAACCGGAATCCTCCCAATATGAGATTCGGCGGATCCCGGCCGGACGGTATGCAAAATTTGTGGTAAAGGGCGATATGCACAGGGCGGTGGCTGAGGCTTGGCAGGACATCTGGAAGATGGATTTGCCCAGGGCGTTCGCATGTGACTTTGAAGAGTATCAGAACGACGATATGGAGCACACGGAGATCCATCTCTATATCGGGTTAAAGGAGGAATGATATGGCGTCCAGTAAAGAGTTTGTGGAATACGTGGCGGAGCAGCTGCGGGATGCGGGAATCATTTCGTATCGCAAGATGTTTGGGGAATACGGATGGTATTGCGACGGGAAGTTCTTAGGCGTCATCTGTGACGATCAGCTTTATGTGAAAATCACGCCGGAAGCGGAACAAGCCTTTTCCCATCTTCCGAAAGCGCCGCCTTATGAAGGCGCAAAGGAGTATCTTTTCGTGGAGGATATCGACGACCGGAACCTCCTTACTAAACTGGTGAGGGTTACCTGGGAGGCGCTCCCGGAACCGAAGCCGAAGAAAAGGAGAAAACAGGATGGCAGCATTTGATTACAAAAAGGAATACAAGGAATTTTACCTACCGCCGAAAAAGCCGCAGATGATCGAGATTCCGGCTATGAATTTTCTGGCGGTGCGCGGCCAAGGCGATCCCAATGAAGAAGACGGTGCGTATAAGGCTTCCATTGGCTTGCTCTATGGAATTGCCTACACCATCAAAATGAGCAAGATGGGAATGCATAAAATGGACGGATACTTCGATTATGTCGTCCCGCCGTTGGAGGGCTTCTGGTGGCAGGATGGACGGGACATCGACTACGCCCACAAAGAGGATTTCCGCTGGATTTCCCTCATCCGGCTGCCGGAGTTCGTAACAAAAGCAGAATTCGATTGGGCAGTCCGGGAAGCAACCAAGAAGAAAGAAACCGATTTTTCCAAGGTGGAATTCCTGACCTATGAGGAAGGGCTGTGCGTGCAGTGCATGCATATCGGCCCTTATGACAACGAGCTGGAAACGATCCGGAATATGGAGCGATATGCTGAAGAACAAGGGTATGAACCGGATCTCTCTGATAGTAGGCATCACCATGAAATCTATCTGAGCGATGTGCGCAAGTGCAAACCGGAGAATTTAAAGACGGTGATCCGGCAGCCAGTCAGAAAAAAGTAAGCAAACTAAGAGCGTCCGATGCTGTTTCAGCAAGCGGACGCTCTAGGTTTAATGGCAGATCTCTTAAATAGAGTAGAACCCGGATTTGTTGAGACGATACCATTCGGAAATCTTTTCATCTGACTTGACATGTAGTAATTGCAGGATTGCTTTTGCAAATTCCAGGGTTCCGGAGCCATTCGCAGTGATGATACCGGAATCACAGACAGCCTGCTGTTCCAGAAAAGCTTCCTGGCCTTTATAATGGGGAGCTTGAGACATCATAAATGCAAGTGTATTCCCCGTATGCTTTACAGAGTCCAAAAATCCATTCTCAGCCATAAAGTTTGCCGCATTGCAGATAGCGCCTACGGGAATATGATTGTTTACTGCATAACGGACAAGTGGCAGTACTCCATTGTTTTTTTGTTCCATCCACGCATAGCCCCCTGATAAAATGAGCAGATGAAAATTTTTGGGATCATCGTCCACCGAGTAGTCGGGAATGACGCGAAAACCGCCCATGGAAATTTTAGGGGATTTATCAAGGCTGATTGTTTTGACCTGATAATCAGTATCTGGCGCATTTAGTTCCGAACATACATAAGCGGGTTCCCAGTCAGCGTATCCGTCAAAGATGAAGACTAATATTTCTTTTTTCATGTTTGATTCCACCTTTCTGGGGTTCATTTTATAACATGAATCATGACGGCAGTCTGTCATCTTTTCCTGGAATCGTGAAATATTATTTGATTCTTTTCTCAAACACGCAAAATGGCTGCTTCAAACGGTGGGATTTATCAGAGTAGAGCATCTTGTAACAAGCGGCAGCAGGCCGCTTGTTATTATGTAATTACGCCGTAAGCATAAAAAACAAGCCTTATTTCACTTTATAATGGAAAGTAAAATAAGACTTGATTCTTAACTATGACATTACAGAATATTCTCCAGCTTTTTTTGATCAAGGAGAATCAGAACGTGTCCTTCGATACGGAAGATGCCTTCCTTTTCCATGCGCTTCAGCTCCTGGTTCAAAGAGGAACGACTCACATGCAGTGTGTTCGCCAATATCGTCTGGGAACGTGGAAGCGGAATCCGCTCATGCTCAGAAAGATGATTCATACTCAACAGCCAGTACGCCACCCGCTCCTGAATCGTCTGATACATCAGACAGCTCAGCAGCATCTGATTGCGGAGACCTCGTTTGGACAGATACAGCATGAATGTTTTCATCATTTCTGTATCCTCTTTCAGCATTTCCTCCATATCCGATACATGCATCCAGGCGACGGTTGTCCGCTTCACTGCGACTAGCGTATACGTATACTGTCGCTTTCCTGTAAAATACAGCAGCTCCGGAAATACATCATTGTCCTCAAAATAGGCACTGCAGAGCACATTTCCTTCACTCGTATACTGCTCTGCCTTTAACACGCCGTCCATAACCAGGCCAAAATGATCGATCGGATCATTCAGAGAACGCAGAACCTGCGAGCTTTTATACGTTTCATACTTCAGCTTTTTCCCATAAACTGCATGGTGCTTACAGCGACGGGCAAAAATCGGTATCAAAGCAGTCACATCGTTCTGCATGAAAATCCTCCTTCTCTATTTACATGATTTCAGGCGAATACCTTATCTAGGAAATCACAGACATCGTCATAATCGTGTTCCCCGTTGAAGCGCTGTACTTCCTCACCGTTGCGGTATACAGCTACGACAGGTATGCCTTGTACATGACAGGCGGAAACAATATCCTTATTGGCATCGACATCGACATAACGGATGATAAAGCTGTTCGCAAACTCCTCTTGCAAAGCCTCCTCCAATACCGGATGCAATGCCTTGCAATGTACGCAGCGCTCAGCACCAAACAGAACAAGCACCGGCTTATCACTGATCTTCAATACCTTATCATTCCACTCGGACATGCTATTGACAGGTTCGAATATTTCGGTATCCACAGAGAACACTTTTTCACGATGACTCATATCCTCTTCATCGTCGGTAGCAACACACAGCGCCACATCCTGATAATAAGGCAGTGTTCCTTCCACATCAATAATCTTCTTTGCACCCAAAGCACCGGCATTCGGCATACGGAAGGTGGTGTTGTCAATACGTGGAATTGCGACCTCATGCGGTGTCGGTTCCTGCGGTACATAGCTGTACGGATAGCGGTAGCCGCGATAAATCAAATTGTTTTTCGGTCCTGTTTCATTATGCGTATAGTATGGAGAAATCCACTCCCATACGATTTCATGATCCGCTGTTACCTCTATTATACGTCCATCGCTTCCTTCTGTCACGAGGGTATTTCCATTCGGAAGACGCTGGACGCTGGATACATATGGACTGTAGAACTTGCTGGCATCCGTAGGAATGGCATGGCCAAGCTCCTTCGGCGTCAGCTTCCACACAACCTCCAGAGTAACCGGGTTGAATTCCAATACACGGCTGTAATCCCGCAGTGCATTCTTAGTACCGTTTATGCTTCCAGGATTTGGTACGCCATAGCCGCCCCAGCCGCCATTATCAAATACCAGCAGATTGCCTTCTCCCGGAAGACCTTTCGGTATCATGTGAAAGTGATGCTGCCCGATGATCCATCCCAGCTTCTTCAGCTCCGGTGTCGCATTGAAATCCGGTCCGATTTTCCATACAATTTTCCCGCTTTCCTTATCCAGAATCGCAAGAATATTTGCCTCACGGCAGCAAAAAATGATATTTTCCGGTTTAAACCGCATATCTCCTTGGTCATACCATTTATTAGGTCCCAGATAGCTCATACAGTTCACATGCAGATAATCTCCCACACCACCGTCACTGGAACGCATATTCGGATCACGGGCAAGGATGTTCTTTGCGGCTTCATCAAAGCCCAGTTCATCAAAATGATCGGAGATAGACCATTTCCAAAGAATATTGCCTTCCCAGTCCACTTCGATCATAGCATCATCCAGCAGCTTCTTATCAGATATTGCCGGATTCTTTATCGTCTGATGAACCAAAATCAGGGTATTTCCCTCCAGCGGCTTTGCTTCCATACCCGGCACATAATAACCGACTGGATTACCTTCGCGCTGATAATCATGATGCTGCCGTGCCATCCAGCGATGATCTCTGCCCGGATCGTTGATATTTTCAAATTTATCAAACTCCCAGACAATGTTTCCATCATAATCAATTTCAATCAGATTGACACCGTCCTGCATTCCATAATCCGGATGACGGTAACCACTTAATCCCATTACATATCCACCCGGTAAAAGCTTCGGCGGCATGGCATGCATATTCCATCTGCGAATCTCATTACCATTCATATCGAACAGCAGTACACCGTCATTGACCAATGGTACGAGCGTGTACCCGTTCCAACATTTCTCTGGATCATAAACTGTAACTCCGTGTGGAAAAACTAAAGGCTGTCCCATATTTCATTCCTCCATCTCTATGGTATTTATTTATGCCTTTTTTGCATTCTTTTTGATCAGTTTGCCATTTTCAAACATTGCACTGGAAATTGTTCCATCCATATGCAGCAGCTGATACAGCAGTGTCTGTCTGGTGATATCCTGACGAAGAACTTTATAATCATTCTTCAATGTTTCCTCCAGCTGTGTCACCTGTTCAATCTGAGAGCTCTCATACGGGTTATAAAACAGGAAAGCAACTCTTCCTGAATCGGGTGTCAGGATACTCTTCAGCTGCTGGCGTTCCTTGACATAACGTTCACTGGCAGTTGCCGCAATTGCACCGTCTGCGGCTGATGTGACCACCTGACGCAGAAATGTCTGTGTACAGTCACCGACTGCATAAATACCCGGAACGTTTGTTTCCTTTTTCTCATTTATAAGGATATACCCTTGCGGATCACATGCAACCACATCCTTTACACATTCTGTCTGCGGGACCATGCCGACAAAGAAGAAGATACCATCCGCTTTCACTTTCCGCAGTTCTCCGCTTACGACATTTTTTAAAATCAGCCCGCGCACTTCATTCTCACCCAGAATTTCCTGCAGCGTGGTATTCCATACAAAGTCTATTTTCGGATTAGCGAATGCCTCCTGTGCAGCTATTTCATTGCAGTCAAGATGGCCTTCTTCATGCAGGACGATCACAGTTACTTTTTTCGCAAACTTGGTCAGATAGCCACTTTCCTCTATTGCCTGATCTCCGGCTCCAAGAACATAGATTTCCTTGTCCTTAAAAAATTCCGCATCACAGGTGGCACAGTAGGCAACGCCATGTCCTGCCAGCTCTCTTTCATTTGGAATACCGAGAACCCTCGGTTTTGTCCCCATATCCAGAATCACACTGTCACCGATAAAATCTCCACGGCGCTTTGTGTGAACAAGAAAGGCTCCATCCTCCATAGCTTCTACTGCCGTAACTGTTGTCCGCTTGAAGGTATTGGTTGCATAGGTCTGCGCGTGTTCCTTGAACTTTTGCATTAGCCCGGCACCACTGTCTGAGATAAAGCCCGGATAGTTGCGGATTTCACGGGTATCGTTGATCCTTCCTCCAAAGCTGCCCTTCTCAATTATGAGTGTCGTTCGTCCGGCTCTGCCTGCATAGATTGCGGCTGACAGACCGGCGGGACCTCCCCCGATAATAATGACATCGTAGTGTTCATCATGTTTATCCATATTTAATCACTCCTTTGCATGATGATAGGATATATGAAATCCTCGGCTCCCTTCTCTCCCTACGCCGAACACGACCCAGAGCACACAGATCAGCGTCAGCAGCAGACAGTAATAGGAAGACAGAAAGATTTGAAACGGTGTAATCACAGGCAGATAGCTGTGACTTGCGGCCAACTGATTGATTACGGTGACAGCCCCCATTACAAAGGCACTGTTGATCGGTATAATTGCCGTAATGTTTGTTGTCATCGCCGTTAACAATATACTTCTTCGCGAAGCTGGAACATTGGCTTTCTTCCCAATGGTGTCCGCAATATTCTTAAACACGAGAATGGATGGCAGCACACAGCCGGCCAACAGAATATTGACAATACCGACGCCGATGGAAATCACTGCCTCTGCACCGGAAGCATGCTGAACGGCTTTTCTTGATGTGAGATAATTACAGAATTTGTCTATAATGCCGCCCTCCATTGCGATCGAAATCAGACCATACAGCAGAATTGTGGAAATGATGATGTCCACGACTCCGGATAATCCGTCAATCAGAATGCCGTGCACCTCCTGTGTATCATATTGAATATTGATTAGATCGGAAAACTGAAACAATCCGGTTGCCAGTCCGATTACGATTCCTGCAAGGATTGCATATGTAACTCCGATAAACAGATCACTTGTTTTAAAGCAGATAATGAGCAGCAGGATAATTGGAAGCAGCATCCATAAGCCCTTGGGATTGCACATGCTTTGCAGCAGCTCCGGATTCTGAGCAGTACCGCTGGCTCCCAGAAAATAAAACAGAACGGCAGACAGAATACCTGCACCGAGAAGATAAGGCAGACGTTCCTTCATCGTCTGCAGCAGCTCGGCACTTTTGTTCGTAACAGGATCATGCTGGGAGGCAATCGTCGTATGAATGACCTGAGAGCTTGGGGAGAGCGCATCCCCAAAGAATATGCCGCTGAGTATAGCCCCTGTCAGAATTGCAGGATCAGCGCCCATCAGCACACCTGCCGGATAAAAGATTGGCACCACTGCAAGAAGTGCCGCAATCGGTGCACCTGCGCCCATGGATATGAGCGAGGATACAAGAAAACAGAAAACAGTAAAGCTTCCCCCGCTCAAATGCAGATGCATGCCGACCCACACGAATCCGGCGCCAATCTGTCCGACCGCTAATAGCTTGGAAAAGATGCCGATGACCATAAAGATCAGAATCAGCCGGGCATTTCCATACTGAGCGAGGCCGCGTACAATCGCATTCCAGTAGTCAGCTTTGTTGGCACAAAGGAGGAATCCGACCAGTATGGCAAGGACAGCCGCCAGAATCATCGCTTTCATAGAGTAATTATGAAAACAGATCATGATGATACCGCTCAGTATGGCATACAATACGATGGGCAGTACGGCGAATTCCTGATGCACATGGAATTTCAATAAAGCGTTTCCATCGTTTTTTTCGTTTTTTTTCATATAACCACCAACCTTCGACCACCATAATGATAACACTCCCTTTTTCCTGTTACTTGTTGGTAATCCAACACTTTTCTACATTTTGCGAAAAAAATAACAATTAAAAAACAGTGAGCGGTAAAGGCATTTCATTTCTTGAACGTCAATCTGGCATTGGGGGATTTGAAACAAGTTGAGGACATGCTCAAACACGTTAGATACAGTCCTGCACTTGGCAACAAGCTCACAGGTCATTTATGAAGAATACACAGGGAAGAATTGATCCCCCATGTGCAGTACGATACAAAGATAGGTTAGGTAGTTCTTATAGAAAAAAGCAGTGAACAGCTTATGGAGATACTGAAAGCGGACAAGCTGGGTGCAAGGGGCATTGACAGTATAAAACCGTAGAACCTGTAGAATAAGGCTTTGCAGACATATAAGAAGTTATGAAAAAATAATCAGAAAGTTATTATAAGTAATAATTAAAACTTTTCCTATATAATAGGCGTCCTGTCCAAAGTGGACAGGACGCCTATTTCTTACTTAGAAGGGAAATCGGAAATCTTCGCGATATTTACGGCGGCTCGGATTTCCTTCAACCCGGTAAATACGATGGTTCTTCAGATCGTAAACGATGGACCAAACGGTATCCTTTCCAGTTCTTCTGTCATACTGGCAGAGGAAGCCATTTTTTCCTGCAAGCAGATCCTTCGCATCCTGCAGACCCATTTGAGAAGCTTTGAATTCCAGCGTATGGATCATAGTCTGATAGCGTGGTTCCGCCTCCCAGCTGTCGATCCCGAGATGATTTCGCGATGCCAGTTCGGCAGAGTGGAAGAGGTTCGTTGCGCAGACATAGGGCTGCTCTTTGGTGGGACGGATAATCTGCACGCTGTCAGCGCAGCATTCCAATACGGCGATATCTCCGTGGGAGTCGGCGACGGTAAACGTCTGTGCGGAACTGATGGGCAGCTTTTCTACCCATTGGATAACTTCTTCAGTACTTTGGCATTTCTCCAAAAAGAAGCGCAGCAGAAGCCCTGCATTCATCCCCGGTTTGATCGACGGAGGGTAGACAGAGGTCAGTCCTACCGCCAGTCCCTTTTCATTTATTCCGTCTTCAATCTGGACGAATGCAGTCGTGTTCCCGGTAAAAGCATAAGAACCAGAGGAAAAACGGTAGATCACATTCATATTATCTTTTTCAAGCTCCGTGAGAAAATCGCTGTTGCGGCCAAACAGGACGTGCGTTCCGTTGGAGACCGCAAAGCAGGAACAACAGCAGGCAGGGGGCATGGCGTACATGCTCAATATTACCGCCTGCAACTGGTCCATGGAACAGGATTGTCCATCTGAAATCCCTTGGATTTCCTCGAGGATCTGTGGGAAATATTCCTGATAAACCGGAAGGCATTGTTTTGCAAATTGGATCCGGTCTTCCGTAATCGGAAACGGAATATGCTCTAAAATATAATTTCCGTGTTTTGCCAGCAGGGAGCCCCATCGAAGTCCAATTTCGTAGTGGTTCCCCTTGAATCTTGTATGATACATAGTAAGCTCTCCTTAAAAAATTGAGAGCTGCCGGCAACTCTATAGAACAGCGTAACCGAATAAAAAATTATTGTCAATACCCAAGGAAAAAGAACCGGAATTTCTAAGAAAATTTTAAACCGCCCGGCAGAAGTCTCCATCAGCAACACCTCCGGGCTTGCAGGTATTGCGTACTGGATTAACGCCCACTACCGCCTCAATGAGGATAACCAGGTGGACAAACACGATGGACTCGTCGCCTTTATCAAGCAATGGGTGGATGCGCAGTATGCTTCCAGACGCCAGACCGTCATAAGCGACGAGGAGATAGAAAAACTGGTGAAGGAATACCGTACGGCGGAAAATTCGAGTGAATAAAGGGATTTGACCGGGATTTTGCAGTTTTTTGTCCCAAGGGTCAAAAAAACTGCTATAATACAGGAGTACAAATATTCCAGAATTCCGGAGGCAGTTTATGAACGCAAATCGGCCGCAGGGCCATCCAAAATCCGTTACCACCGACAACGCCAACTCCCTGAGCACCCGAGTGTTTGAGGAACTCGAAGAGGGAATTTTAAGCGGACAGATTCCGTCCGGAGAAAACCTCATCGAGCTCAAACTATCTTCCGAAATGGGCGTCTCCCGTACACCGGTACGGGAAGCCATCCGCATGCTCGAGCAAAAGGGATTAGTCCAGATTATCCCGAATAAGGGTGCTGTAGTACTTGGTATCAGCGTAAAAGACTTGCAGGATATCTACACCATCCGCATGTACATCGAGGGGTTGGCCTCGAGATGGGCGGCGGAGAAAATTACAGACGAGCAACTGCAGGAGCTGACGGAAATCGTCGACCTGCAGGAGTTTTACAACATCAAGCAGGCAAACGGGAAGCTAAACGACCTGGATTCGCGCTTTCATGGGAAAATCTATGAGTTTTCCGGGAGCAGGACCTTACAGCATATGCTGTGTGATTTGCACCACATGATTCAGCAATACCGTAAACTGTCGTTCTCCTCACTTGGAAGGGCGGAAAAAGCAGTTCAGGAACATCGGGAAATCCTGGACGCCATTGCCCGGCATGACGGAGATGAGGCGGAACGCCTGACGATCCAGCACATTGCAAATGCAAAGGAAAATCTGCTGCACTTAATCAAGGAAAGTTAAGCGGCGAAAGAGAAACAGCCGTACTTTGGAGAGGAGTATTTGACCATGGGCTACACGTTGGCGCAGAAAATCATCAAAGAGCACCTGGTGGACGGGGAGATGGTTCCGGGCAGTGAAATCGGCCTGAAAATGGACCAGACTCTCACACAGGATGCAACCGGGACCATGGCGTATCTGGAATTTGAGGCAATGGGGATTGACCGGGTGAAAACGGAACGCTCGGTGGCCTACATCGACCACAATACGCTGCAGTCCGGCTTTGAAAATGCGGACGACCACAAGTATATCCAGGCCGTCGCTGCAAAACATGGCATCTATTTTTCCAGGCCCGGCAACGGCATCTGCCATCAGGTGCACCTTGAACGCTTCGGCAAGCCGGGAAAGACTTTAGTCGGCTCGGACAGCCATACGCCGACCGGCGGGGGCATCGGGATGCTTGCAATCGGTGCAGGGGGACTGGACGTCGCCGTCGCGATGGGCGGCGGGGCCTACTACATCAAAATGCCGAAAATCGTGAAGATCGAGCTTGACGGCGAGCTTGCCCCCTGGGTGAGTGCAAAGGACGTGATCCTCGAAGTCCTTCGCCGCCTGACCGTTAAGGGCGGGGTGGGTAAGGTCATCGAGTACACGGGGGAAGGGGTCAGCTCCTTGTCCATTCCAGAGCGCGCGACGATTACCAACATGGGCGCGGAGCTTGGCGCAACAGTTCCATCTTCCCCTCCGACGAAATAACCCGAGAATTCCTCAGAGCGCAGGGCAGGGAGGAGGACTTCACTCCGCTTTTCCCGGATGATGACGCGGTCTATGATGAGAGTTATACGATTGATTTAAGCGCGCTTCGCCAGCTGGCGGCCTGCCCGCACAGCCCGGACAATGTTCATCCGGTGAGTGGGCTGTCGCACATCAAAGTGGACCAGGTCTGTATCGGCTCGTGTACGAACTCCTCGCTTGCGGACATGCTCAAGGTCGCGGCGATCTTTCAGGGAAAAACCATCCATCCGGATGTGAGCGTTTCCATTTCCCCAGGCTCCAAACAGGTTTACCGGATGCTCGCAGATTGCGGCGCACTCTCCGATTTGATTGCGGCGGGAGCGAGGGTTCTCGAATGCACTTGCGGCCCCTGCATCGGGATGGGATTTTCTCCCTCCTCCAAGGGCGTGAGCCTGCGGACGTTCAACCGCAACTTTGAAGGGCGCAGCGGGACAGCGGATGCACAGGTCTACTTAGTCGGTCCAGAGACAGCCGCAGCCTCAGCTTTAACGGGATATATCACTGACCCCTCCACGCTGGGAGAGGCACCGAAGATTGCCATGCCAAAGAAATTCCTGATTGACGACCGGATGGTACTTGCTCCCTGTACGCCGCAAGAGGCTGCCGCCGCCGAGGTCGTGCGTGGCCCGAACATCAAGCCGGTCCCGGTGAGTGAACCCTTGCCGGAGGATTTGACGGCGGATGTTTTGCTCAAGGTGGGGGATAACATTACCACCGACCACATCATGCCCGCAGGGGCAAAGCTATTGCCCTACCGCTCGAATATCCCGCATTTGTCCCAGTTCTGCTTTTATCAGGTGGACCCGGAGTTTGCCGGCAGGGCAAAGCAGGCCGGGAAGGGGATTATTGTTGCGGGGGCAAACTATGGGCAGGGTTCCTCGAGGGAACACGCAGCGCTCGTTCCGCTCTATTTAGGGATAAGGGCGGTCATTGCAGTGAGTTTTGCGAGAATTCACAAGGCGAACCTCATTAACGCTGGAATCCTGCCGCTGGCCTTTGTCAATGCGGAGGATTATGACAAGGTGGAGCTCGGGGATACACTGGTGCTCGATTCCCTACCGGATGCGGTAGCGGGTAACGCTGCCTTCATCCTAAAGGATAAGACAAAGGGCATCGAGATTCCCTTGGAACTTGACGGTTCCGACCGTCAGAGAAAACTTTTAAAAGCAGGGGGACTGCTGAACTACACCCGGGCCCGGGATTCCAAATAGAGAATCAGAGAGAAAAATACAGAGGGGGGGTATGTCCAATGGAGGACAACATCACACTTGCCTGCAAACAGTTTGCCAAGGTATTGGAGAGCCAGCTGCGCCGTGTGGAGGCGATGAAGGCGCAACGCGATTTCATCGATTACAGCACGCTCAGTCCCATTATCATCGGTATCTGCGGTGGGGACGGTATCGGGCCCGTCATCACGGAAGAAGCGCACCGCATGCTTGAGTTTTTGCTTGCCGATGAGGTGAAAGCAGGAGAAATCCAGTTTCAGGTGATTGACGGGCTGACGCTTGAAAACCGAATCGCCGTCGGTAAGGCCATCCCGGACGATGTGCTTGCTCAGCTCAAAAGCTGCCATGTCATCCTCAAAGGGCCGACGACGACCCCGCAGAAGGGGGACGGCAGGCCGAACATCGAGAGCGCCAACGTCGCCATGCGCAAGGAGCTCGATTTGTTTGCCAATATCCGCCCGGTCAAGGTGCCGTCTCAGGGCATCAACTGGACAATCTTCCGGGAAAATACCGAGGGCGGCTATGCAGTCGGCAGCGAGGGCGTCAACGTAACGGACAATCTCGCGGTGGACTTTACTGTGACGACCCGTCAAGGAACCGAGCGGATCGCACGCCTGGCCTATGAGTTTGCACGTAAGAACGGGTTTACCCGTGTTTCCCTTGTCACCAAGGCAAACGTCATAAAGACGACGGACGGAAACTTCGTGGAAATCTGCCATGAAATAGCAAAGGATTATCCGGAAATCACTACAGACGAGTGGTATGCGGATATTATGACCGCAAAGCTCATTGACGAAAAGCGCCGCCGTGATTTCCAGGTGCTGCTGATGCCAAACCTCTATGGTGACATCATCTCGGATGAGGCGGCGGAGTTCCAGGGCGGCGTCGGCACTGCGGGAGCAGCCAACATGGGTAAACGCTATGCGATGTTTGAAGCCATCCATGGCACGGCTCCCCGGATGATTACCGAGGGCCGCTGCGCTTACGCAGACCCCTGTTCCATGCTGCGCGCGGCCGCGATGCTCCTCTCCCATATCGGCTATCAGGAAAAATCCGACAAGCTGACCAGAGCGCTCGATATCTGCTCGTTTGAGGAAAAAAACCTGACGATCACCGGAAGGGACACGGGCGCCACCTGTGAGGAATTCGGTAATTACGTGATGGAGACTATCCGCTCGTTACATTAAGGAATAGAAACTACAGACACCCCCAAAAGCCTCTGCTTTCGGGGGTGTTTTCGCGGGCGGGAAGACAGTATGGGGTAAAGTCCTGATAGGAAACTCCCTTTACCGGATTGACGAAAATCCCCAGGGTATGATATCTTGGAATTCAGTGTGAAAAACGAAGGGGGACGGAAAGCATATGACGCAGCAAACCGCTGCCATGCAGGCGGAGAAAAAACAGTTTTACCGGGATGTTATTGCCCTGGTGCTGCCGATGGCGGCACAGAATCTCATCAATGTGGCCGTAACATCGGCGGAGTTGGTTTTGGTCGGGGGAGGGGGGGGACGCGGGAGGGAGGGGCGGGGGGTTTGCGGCGGCCCCCCCCCCCCCCCCGCCACTATGAGCGACCATTCAAACTAAG
>UQSL01000018.1 GCA_900543705.1 uncultured Oscillospiraceae bacterium | reverse complement strand
TATTCTACAACAGAAGGTGTCTTTTTTCACTGTCCGTTTTTTCGGGTATAGTCCATTTCATTTATTCTACTTTTTCTGTCCCTCTTTTTTTAGAGCTTCCAGTTTTGGTTCCCCAATGCAGAGCTCCTCCGATTCAGCCTGTATCTGTTTGAGTCGCTCAATCAGATCACTCACTTCATTAAACAGATGGTAATAGGCTTCTTTATAATTCATCGACGTCTCACCTCGCATTGCCAGTATAGCACGTTACATGTCTAATCGTCAATTTTATTGCCCCTCTGTCAAATAGAATGCCCTATAATCAAAATTAAGGAAAAAGAAAAGGAGGCCTGGTTTTATGATAGAGGGTTTTGGAAGCCGGCTGACCATGTTGCGCGCGGCAAAGGGATTGAGCATCGCCCAGCTTTCCAGACAGCTTCAGATTTCCAGCAGCGTGATTTCAAGATATGAGTCCGGTGAGAGACTGCCCTCCTTTTCCGGACTGATTAAGCTGGCCCGCTTTTTCGGTGTCAGCACGGATTACCTGCTAGGCGTCGCAGAAATACCGGATACCGGGCTTTCCGCAGCTTCTATCGACGTTTCCCGCCTGACAGTCAAACAAATTGAGGCAATTCAGGCAATCGTAAGGGAGTGCGAGGAACTCAACGAGTTGTAGCTCGGCTGATTTTAAAGCGGAGTTCCCGGCCGTACAGGGCTTATCCTGCACGATACTTTTCATCTGTCGCTGCACAGGTTTGTACTTTAATTGTATTACATATATTCTAGAACAAAACGTTCTAAAAATCAATAGATTATTTTGTTCTAAATATAATGCCATTTAGGTGAGGCATTATGATATACAGAAGGATCCGTGAATTGCGAGAGGATCATGATTTGACACAGCAGCAGGTATGTGATGCAATTGGGCTAAAACAACGAACATACTCATACTATGAAAACGGACAGAGGATGATCCCTCCGGAGGTGCTCCTTGTGCTGGCAGATTTCTATCAGGTGTCCGTCGATTATCTGCTGGGCAGAAGCGACCGGTAAAAAAACAGAGACAAAGGGGAACCCCCTTTGTCTCTGTTTTTTATCTCTTATAAATCGGAGGGCACAAACTGGCTGTTGTACAGCTCGGCGTAAAATCCGCCGCGCTCAAGCAGTTCCTCGTGCTTGCCCTGCTCGATAATGTGCCCGTCGCGCATCACCAGAATGCTGTCCGCGTTTTTGATGGTGGAAAGCCTGTGCGCGACGATAAAGCTCGTGCGCCCCGCCATCATCTTTTCAAACGCACGCTGGACACGGATTTCCGTGCGGGTATCGATGCTGCTCGTCGCCTCATCCAAAATGAGCATCGGCGGGTCGGTTAGCATGATGCGCGCAATACACATCAACTGCTTTTGCCCTTGGGAGAGGTTGCCGCCGTCCTCGGCAAGCACCGTGTCATACCCCTGCGGCAGACGGCGGATGAAGCTGTCCGCATGCGCGGCCTTTGCCGCTGCGACAATCTCCTCGAGCGTGGCGTCCGGCTTGCCGTAGGCGATGTTGTCCCGCACTGTCCCGGCAAACAGCCAGGTCTCCTGCAAGACCATACCGTACATCCCGCGCAGACTTGCCCGCGTCACATCCTTAATATGAATTCCGTCCACCAAGATACGCCCTTTTCGTGGATCATAAAAGCGCATCAACAGGTTAATGATCGTCGTCTTGCCGCAGCCGGTCGGGCCGACAATGGCGATTCTCTGCCCCGGCTTGGCAGAAAGATTCAAACCTTCAATCAGCGGCTTCGACTCGCTGTAGGAGAAGAAGACGTCTTTGAGCTCCACGCTGCCCTCGCAGTGCTCGAGTACTCTCGGACTCTCTTCGACTTCCTCCGGCTCGTCGAGCACGGAAAACACCCTTCTCGCACAGGCAAGCGCGGACTGAAACTCCGTGACCACGCCGGAAATCTCATTAAACGGCTTGGTGTACTGGTTGGCATAGGTGAGGAAGCAGGAGAGCTGTCCCACCGTCAGCCTGCCGCTGATAACGCTCAATGCGCCCACAATGCCGACCGCGGCATAGACTACTCCGTTGACAAACCTTGTGCAGGGATTTGTCAGCGCGGAGTAAAACTGTGCCTTGACGCCGCATTTATAGAGGCGCTGGTTGATTTCTTCAAATTCCTCCTGTGCGCGTTCTTCAAAGCTGAACGCTTTGACCACCTTCTGGTTGCCGATCATCTCGTCTATGTAACCGCTCAGCTCTCCCTTTGTCGCACTCTGCTCCCGGAACATGTTGTATGTCCCCTTTGCGATAAAGGAGGCAACAAAGAAGGAGAGCGGGGTCAGGATGACGACGACAAGGGCGATGGGAATATCAATCGAGAGCATAAAGCCCAGCGTGCCGAGAATCGTGATAACCCCAGTGAAAAGCTGGGAAAAGCCCTGCAGCAGGCCGTCGGAAATCTGGTCGATGTCGTTTGCCACGCGGCTGATAAGGTCACCGTGGGAATGCGCGTCAATGTAAGAAAGGGGGACGTCCTCCAGCTTTTGGAACACCGCGTTACGCAGATCGCGCACCGTCCGGTAGGTGATGGTGTTGGTGCACAGCGTCATCAGCCACTGGAACACCGCCACCCCGGCAACCGTTGCGGCAAGCCAGAGAAGCAGATGGAACACGCCGGAAAAATCAACTTTACCAGGGCCTAAAATCAAGTCGATCGCGTCGCCGACGAGCACCGGTGCAAGCAGAGTCAGGGAAACGCTCGCCACTGCGGAGAGCAGCGCTCCGGCAAGATACCCGCTATAGGGTTTGGTAAAGGAAATCAGGCGTTTGAACGTGCCGTCTTTTCTCATCTCGACACCTCCTCTGGGGAAAGCTGGGACAGGCAGATTTCGCGGTAAACCTCGCACCGCTCGAACAGCTCGTCGTGTGTACCGATGCCCGCGACCCCGCCGTCGTCGAGCACCACGATTTTATCGGCGTTTTTGACCGTGTTCGCCCGCTGGGAGACCATGAACACCGTCATATCCTGCGTCTGCTTTCGGATGGCGCGGCGCAGGGCCGCATCCGTCGCAAAGTCGAGCGCGCTTGCACTGTCGTCCAAAATCAAGATTTTCGGGGAGCCGATGAGCGCGCGTGCAATCGTCAGCCGCTGTTTTTGCCCGCCGGAGAGATTCTTTCCTCCCTGCAGGATCTTGTGATCGAGCCCCTCGGGGAGCTTTTTCACAAACTCGCTGGCTTGCGCAATGTCGAGCGCCTTCCAAATTTGATCGTCGGGGGCGTTTTCATCACCCCATCTCATATTTTCCCGGATCGTCCCGGAAAAGAGCACCGCCCGCTGGAGCACAACGCCGATTTGCTTTCTCAGCTGTGTGAAGGGATACTCCTTAACATCCACCCCGTCGACGAGCAGCACCCCCTCGCTGACATCGTAAAAGCGGGGAATCAGGTTGACAAGCGTGGATTTGCCCGAACCGGTACCGCCGATAACGCCGATTGTCTCTCCCGGCTGCACCTGCAATTTGACATGCTCGAGCGCATATTCCTCGGATCCGCCATAGCCGAAGGAAACGTCCTTCCACTCCACTCTGGGCGCGCCGGAGACAGTCTGTACCTCTTTTTCTCCCGGCACAATGGAGGACTGTACGGCAAAGATCTCGTTGACCCTGGCCGCGGAGGCCGCCGCGCGAGTAAAGATGACGACCAAGTTTGCCACAACCACCATGGCCAGCATAATCTGGGTCATGTAATTGACAAGAGCAATCAGCTTGCCCTGGGTGAGCGCTCCGCCGTCAACCCGGTAGCCGCCAAACCAAATAATCGCCACAATCGCGAGGTTTACAATGATATAGGTAAGGGGATTAAGCAGTGCGGAGAGCTTGCCGACCTGAATCGCAGTATTGCTCTGGGTTTCGCACGCCCCGGCAAAGCGTTTCTTTTCGGTGTCCTGCCTGGAAAAAGCGCGAATGACACGTACGCCCTCCAGATTTTCTCTGGTAATCAGCGAGATTTTGTCCAACAGGCGCTGGACGACTTTAAAAAACGGGATGGAGCGGCTCATGATGAGATACAGCACCAGGGCGATAAGCACCATCGCGGTCAGAAAGATGCCAGACATCTGCCAGTCGATGGAAATTGCCATCACCGTCGCGCCGATGACCAAAAACGGCGCGCGGATCACCAGGCGGATGAGCATCGCCACCGCCGTCTGGAGCTGGTTGACGTCGTTGGTAATCCGGTTAATGAGCGACGGCGTCCCGATTTTATCGATTTCCGCATGGGACAGTGTGGAGATATGCCGGAACAGATCGTTTCGCATCACTGTACCAACCCCCTGCGACGCCTTGGAGGCAAAATACTGGCAAACAAGCGCGCAGCAAAGCCCTACCACGCCAAGCAAAATCATCACCCCGCCCATGCGCAGGACATACCCTTTGTCGCCGTTTGCCACGCCGACGTCGATAATCTGCGCCATGACCAGTGGCACAATCAGCTCAAAGATGGCCTCAGTCAGCTTGAAAATCGGACCGATGGTGGCCTCTTTGAGAAACCCCTTGAGATATTTCCCCAATAATTTGACCATGGTTCTGTTCATTCCCTCTCTTGCTATTTTAGATACAGTCGTATATGATGAAGTTGAATGCATACATCCGGTTCTACTGTCAAACGACTCTGCCTTTTCTTCCGTGTAGGGTCTGGGAACAGGAAGAATTGCTGTCTGGCAATACCATCAAAAACATAGTAAGGCCGCCCGCGCTTTTCACGCGTTTACCGTAGTATGAATGCTAAAATCAGCCATCATCATAGGAGGACTGTAAAAAGTAAGATTAACATCCGCTTTAGCTATTATAGCATGACCACAACTATATGAAAAATATTTCATTTATATATTTTTGATATGTTTTTCGAATGGTAAAATGGAGCCGTATACTGCTCTGTTTCAGTTTCTGCCCGTACCGGGCCAAGAGAGGAATCACCTATGGATTTGAAACAGCTCGCCTATTTCTGCGCTATCGTGGAGGAGGGCAATATCACCGCGGCGGCAAAACGTCTGCATATCTCCCAGCCCCCGCTCTCCCATCAGCTGATGCAGCTCGAATAGGCGCTTGCAGTCATCCTGCTCTCGCGCGGGGCACGCAAAGTACGTCTGACGGACGCTGGACGCATCCTCTATGAGCGCGCGCAGAATATTCTGACCCTCACTTCCACTGCAAAGCAGGAGATGCTGGCCCTCGGTGCCGGCAGCAGGGGGACACTGCGCCTTGGGACTATCTCCTCCTCCGGGGCAGTCCTGCTTGGCGGGCGGGTACGCGCCTTTCACGACCAGTACCCGGATGTCCGCTTTGAAATCCACGAGGGCAACACCTTTGAACTCATCGACCTGCTGCAGGGCGGGGTCATTGACATCGCGATTGTACGTACTCCTTTTCGTGCACCCGATTGCGAGCGCATCGAGCTTGCCGCAGAACCGATGGTCTTTGCAGCACAGAATTCCTTTTTCGATGACCCGGACGCCCCTTTCCTTCCGGTAAGCGCTCTGCGGGGCAAACCGCTGGTCATTTACCGCCGGTTTGAAGAGCTTATCTGTCAGACGCTGGAAGCAGAGAAAATTACTCCGGATATCCTCTGTCTCAACGATGACGCCCGTACCTCTCTCATGTGGGCATCCGCAGGACTGGGTGTTGCCGTCGTGCCCCAGTCTATCTCCACGATTTTCGGCGACAAACAGGGCTTTCTCTGCAAAAAGATTGATGACAAACGGCTCGAGACAAAAATCACCGCGATTTGGAAAAAGGATAGCTATCTTTCCCCGATTGCTGAGGGCTTTCTCGCCTTCTTTGCGTGGGAATATCAAAAATAAGGCCTTATGGACCGAAAGGAAGAGATCACATGAGTTGGACCCTACAGGAACTATTCGCGCGCAAATCCGTCCGTGCCTATGAAAAACGGCCGATTGCACAGACGGAAAAAACGGCAATCCTCCGCGCCTCACTGGAAGCGCCAACCGCAGGAAACATGACAATGCTGACCATCCTCGACATTACCGACCCGTCCCTGAAACAAACGCTTGTAAAGACCTGCGATAACCAACCGTTTATTGCAAGTGCGCCGCTTGTGCTCGTCTTTCTTGCCGATTATCAGCGCTGGTATGACGCTTACCGGTACGAGTGTAAGGACGGCGAACAGCCCCGAATGCCAAAGGCCGGGGACTTTATGCTCGCTGCAAGCGACGCCCTCATCGCCGCGCAAAACGCGGTCGTCGCAGCGGAAAGTCTTGGAATCGGTTCGTGCTATATCGGGGATATTTTAGAAAACTTCGAGGAACATCAGAAGCTTTTTCATCTTCCGAAATATGTGCTCCCTGTGGCAATGCTCTGCTTTGGGTACCCGACCAATCAGCAGCTTGAGCGGCTTAAGCCCGCCCGGTTTGATCCCAAATTTATTGTGCAGGAAAACACCTATTCGCGCGTGGACAGGAAAACCCTGCGCACCGCCTTTACCGAACGCGCCCAGCGTGCCGGAAAGGAAAACTACAGCTATCCTGCCGAAATTCAGGAGATGATGAAACGCAAATACCAGTCTGATTTTTCCCGTGAGATGAGCCGCTCCGTCGCCGCCATGCTCAAAAGCTGGTGTTCAGAACGGGATGATGAGCTACTGTAAAAAGTCGGTTACCATACTGAAAATGAATCTCTTGTTTTCAGGAAAAGCGGTAAACTCCCAGTAAAAAACCGCAGGACGGGTTCGTCCTGCGGTTTTACTTGAAAAGCATGGATAACGTAATCCTAAATGCATACAGGGAAGTTTAATCAGTGTCAATAAATTATAAGTAAATATCATCAAAGAGCCAGATACAAAAATGCAGAGCCGGTAATTGGGAGAATTTTATACCTCATAGATTGCCGGCTCTCTTTTCTTTAGCATTTCATATTAGCATACAGGTAAACAAGTACAGAATGAGAGGTTTTCATTAGAAAAAAGGAATTTTTAGCTCGTAAAGAATACGTTTTGTGCGGGCTTTTTTACTGCTGAAAGAAATCGTATTAAAGCCCGTTCGGATTTTTCTGAATAAAATTCCAGGAATCCTCACACATCTTGTCAATCCCATACCGTGCCTCATAGCCGAGCTCCCGCTTTGCTTTGGACACATCCGCAAAACTTACCGGCAAATCACCTGGACGGCGCGGCCCGATAACATAGGGCAGCTTTTTGCCGCAGGCACGCTCAAAGGCATGCAACACCTCGAGTACGCTGTACCCCTTTCCTGTCCCAAGATTGTAGGTAAACACACCCGTATCTTTCATCACCTTTTCCACCGCGTTTAAATGCCCGCGTGCCAGATCCACCACATGAATATAATCCCTGATTCCAGTCCCGTCCGGGGTTTCATAGTCGTCCCCGTATACATTGACATGGTCGAGCTTGCCGATTGCCACCTGGGAAATATACGGCAGCAGATTGTTCGGAATTCCGTTCGGATCCTCTCCGAGCAGCCCACTCTCATGCGCGCCGATAGGATTGAAATACCGCAGCAGTGCCACAGAGAATTCCGGATCTGCGGTGTGGATATCCGTCAGAATCTGCTCAAGCATGACTTTTGTCCAGCCATAGGGGTTTGTAGCGCTGCCTGCCGGCATTTCCTCGCGTAAAGGAGGGGCTGCCTGCGCGCCGTAGACCGTGGCGGAAGAGCTGAACACAAAGCGTTTGACGCCGTGGCGTTTCATCGCCTCGCACAGCACCAAGGTCCCGGTAAGATTGTTGTGATAATATTCGACCGCTTTTTTCACTGATTCTCCAACTGCTTTGAGCCCCGCAAAATGGATCACCGCATCTATCTGATTTTCTGAAAAGACACGCTCCACTGCCGCTTCATCAAGCAGGCTGTTCGGATAAAATTTCACCTGTTTGCCGGTAATTGTTTCAATCCGGCGCACCGCCTCTTCTTTGCTGTTGCATAGATTATCCAAAATGACAACGTCATATCCTGCGTGGAGCAGTTCTACACAGGTATGGCTGCCGATAAAACCGGCTCCGCCGGTAACCAAAATTGCCATGATCATCACATCCTGTCCGAAAATAGGCCGTATTTTTACTATGCGTAGTGTATCACATTCTTGGCGGCCCGTCAAATTTACAGTTTTCCCGTTTTTCTTTTGACTAATCTGCTATATAATAAAAATGTTATCGAAATGTAACCGAAACCATTATGTTTTTATTTTTGCAAATACTTTATTTTACGATAGAAAGGAACACCCCATATGCCAAAAGTCACCTTTGAAGACATCCGGAACAATGAGGAGATTCAAACTTACATCAGTGCCGCAGACAAGGCGCTGTCCGAGCTTGGTTTTACTGAACATTCCTTTGCCCATGTCACCCGCTGTGCTTATGGAGCAAGCGACATTCTCCATAAGCTGGGATATCATGAAAGGGAATGTGAGCTTGCTCAAATTGCGGGCTATATCCATGATATCGGAAATATCATCAACCGTATCGACCATGCGCAAAGTGGGGCTGTCATGGCCTTCCGCATCCTAGACAAGCTCGGGATGGACCCTGCCGAGACCGCCCGTATCATCTGTGCCATCGGTAACCATGATGAATCCACTGGGGTCGCGGTGAGCGCCATCTCCGCCGCCCTGATTCTGGCGGACAAAAGCGACGTTCGCCGCTCCCGGGTGCGAAACATCGATATCTCCGCCTTCGATATTCATGACCGGGTCAACTATGCCGTAGAAAAATCTAACCTGGAACTTCATGAACAACAGCGTGTGATTACTCTCTATCTAACCATTGACACTGGTATCTCCTCGGTTATGGATTACTTTGAAATCTTCCTCGAACGCATGCTTTTATGCCGTAAAGCCGCAGATTACCTGGGATTGAAATTCCGGCTGAACATCAACGGTCTGTCCATGCTGTAACAAACAGGAAATCTCTAGAAAAATATTGTCAAAAAATGTCGACTTTTGTCGAACAAGCTTGTATAATGGAAGTATCCAAGGGAGGGATACTTCTGTATGAAACGAATTGTGAATCTTTTGTCAGCCTGCTCTCTCGCTGTTGTTTTGGGCATTCCATGTTTTGCACTGGGTACCTTTTCGGATTCCCTGTCCGGCTCCGCCGATTCGGACGCTGTGGTCTATAGTGGGGCTTACTGCTTTGAACAGGGCCTGTTTTCCGATATCGGCTGGAATGCACCGGATCAAGACGGGCTCTTGCTTATCCAAAACAGCTCTGCCGCCGCAGCCACTTATCGGGTTTCCGGCGCTGATTCCATCAGCTTTTCCTTTTACTCGCCGTTTGCCCCATTTGCCGCGCCGGACAATGCTCAGTCCGGACAATACAGCATCGGATATGAGCATTCTTCCGCTGTTACGGGAGGCACTTTCCAGATAGCCGACGCCTCCCGGTTATACTACTGCCAAAGCTCTCAGGAAATCTTTTTTACAAACAATGGGAGCTGGTACCGGGTCATCTACGACCAGAGTGAGTATTGCTACCGCGCTCAGCCGGTTTATGGGCCTTCCGGTTCTCTTGACAGTTTGTTCTGCAATCTTTACGCCTCTTCAGACGGCGAGAACTTCTCTCCGGTTGATTACCGGATCACCGGCGTCCGATGCGCAGTTCAGGATGGTGCGTCAATGGCGTTTTGCTATCAGAACGCGACAGCCTCTCTCCCTTCCGGTACTGCTTATGTCCGTCTGGAACTCACCAGCTGCGGGCAGGTCCCGGATGAAAACGGTTCCAGGCTTGAATATGACAGAGCAGCGGGCGTCGCATTGGCACAGGTGAACTTTACCGGTTCCAATTTAGTCGTCGGCACAGCTCCTTCCAACCCATCTGACCTTCCTGCTTCTTCCAATTCCTCGAAAAAAGAGCCTTCCTCCGAAAAGGAAAGCTCTTCAAAAAACTCATCGAAGAAAAGTTCTTCCAGTAACACCCGAAACTCTTTCTCAAAATCTGCTTCATCCAAATATGACGGGACCGGCGCTATTATGCAAAAGGGCTCGTCCAATGTCTCCATTGCCGAGCAAAACCAGGAAAATGCCGGGTCTGCAGAGCAGAATCAGGATCCCGCTTCTTTGATTGAAACACAGATTGGCATTTCCCGGCGGGAACAGAACGCATGGTTTGGATATGTGTACATGGCCATTTTCGCCGCCGTCCTCCTGGGAATTGCGATCTATTTGTTCTATCGGAAGAAACATTTGAAAAATAACGAGACGGAGAAAGAAAAAGAACCACAGCCTAAAGCGTAATTCCACGGCTGCTGAATATCTCAGCAGCTTTTTTCATAGCCCCGTCCGACGGCTCAGGAACGTCAGCCAGAGAATAGGCGCGGTTCAACTCTTTCCACTTATACTCGCCCATTTTGTGGAAAGGTAAAAGCTCCACTTTCTTGACGCAGGAAAATTCCTTGAGGAAATCCGCCATCCGCTCAAGCATCGAATAATCAAGGGTATATCCCGGCACGACGACATGGCGTATCCAGACATCCATCCCCTTTGCTTCCCGGTAACGCAGTGTCTCGAGTGCATTGCGGTTGGAAGCGCCCGTAATCGTCTGACACATCTCCGCGTCTATGGACTTGATGTCAAGTAAAATTAAATCCGCTTTGTCAAGCGTCTCTTTCACGCTCGCTACCGGCATGATACCGGAGGTATCAAGCGCCGTGTGAAGCCCATTTTCATGGCATCCATCCAGGATTTCGGAGCAGAACTCCTGTTGAAGCAGTGGTTCCCCGCCGGAAATGGTAACGCCGCCGTTTGCAATAAAGTTTCGGTAGGTCAAAATGTCATCCACAATTTCCCCGGCGGTGACGATTTTCCCCCCGTCGAACGCCCAGGTGTCTGGATTATGGCAGTACAGGCATTTGAGCGGACAGCCTTGTGTAAAGAGCACATAGCGGATTCCCGGTCCATCCACTGACCCGAACGATTCAATCGAATGGATTCTTCCCGTGACTTCCCTGTTCATAAACGACCCTCCTGGTATTGAAAAAGATTCGGGGACATCGCAAGGCTTGTTGGCTTCGCGGTGTCCCCTCCTTTTGATCGGTATCAGATAATTAGAATTTTGTGTGGAATGTGCGGTTGATAACATCAAGCTGCTGTTCACGGCTGAGCTTGATGAAGTTGACCGCATAACCGGAAACGCGGATGGTCAGCTGTGGATACAGTTCAGGATGATCCATCGCGTCGAGCAGAACCTCCCGGTTCATGACGTTGACGTTAATGTGATGGCCTTTCTCCTTGAAGTAGCCATCGAGCAGGCCGACCAGGTTCTCTGTTCTCTGGTCCTCGCTTTTGCCAAGCGCGCCGGGAACGATGGAAAAGGTGTAGGAGATGCCGTCCTCACTGTAGTCATACGGCAGCTTTGCAACAGACATCATAGAGGCGACACAGCCGTGGGTATCGCGCCCGTGCATCGGGTTTGCACCCGGGGCAAACGGCTCGCCCGCTTTTCTACCGTCCGGCGTGGAACCCGTCTTCTTGCCGTAGACCACATTGGAGGTAATGGTCAGGATGGACATCGTCGGCTTGCTGGAGCGATAGGTTTTATTTCCCTGAAGCTTTTTCATGAAGTTCTTGACCACATCTACTGCAATCTCATCGACGCGCGGGTCATTGTTTCCGAATGTCGGAAAATCGCCTTCAATCTCAAAATCGATGATAAGTCCGTTTTCTCCGCGAATCGGTTTGACCTTCGCGTATTTAATGGCGGACAGACTGTCTGCTACCACGGAAAGCCCGGCAATTCCGCAGGCAGTGGTGCGGATGATTTCCTCATCATGCAGCGCCATCTGAATTTTCTCGTAGCTGTATTTGTCATGCATATAGTGGATGATATTGAGCGTGTTGATATACAACTTGGCAAGCCAGTCGCACATCTTGTCAAAGCGGTCCAGGACATCGTCGTAGTTGAGATATCCGTCTCCGACCGGCTCGCTCACCGGCGCTACCTGTTCGTTGTAGCGCTCGTCCTTCCCTCCATTGAGCGAGTAGAGGAGTGCCTTGGCGAGGTTTGCACGCGCGCCGAAGAACTGCATCTGCTTGCCGATGCGCATCGCAGAAACACAGCACGCAATGCCATAGTCATCCCCGAATTTTTCCCGCATCAGCTCGTCACTCTCATACTGGATGGAAGAAGTCTCAATAGAAATGCGGGCGCAGAATTTCTTGAAGTTTTCCGGCAGGCTCGGGCTCCATAGAATCGTCATGTTTGGCTCTGGCGCAGGCCCAAGGTTAACCAGGGTGTGCAGGAAGCGGAAACTCATCTTGGTGACCATATGGCGCCCGTCCAGGCACATGCCGCCGATGGATTCGGTGATCCAAGTTGGGTCGCCGGAGAACAGCTCATCATAGGCGGGAGTACGCAGGAAGCGGACCATGCGCAGCTTCATGATGAAATGGTCCACAAACTCCTGAATCTGGCTTTCGGTATAAACCCCGTTTTCGAGGTCACGCTGTGCATAGATGTCGAGGAAGGTGGAGACACGACCCAAAGACATCGCCGCGCCGTTTTGCTCTTTGACCGCCGCGAGGTAACCGAAATACAGCCACTGAATTGCCTCTTTGGTGTCTTTAGCCGGCTTAGAGATATCGCAGCCATAGCTTGCCGCCATCTCCTTGAGTTCGGCAAGTGAGCGGATCTGCTCGGAAATTTCCTCTCTTTCCCGGATAAGCGGGCTGTCGAAATAATCCTTAACCAATCCATTAAGCGCCGCTTTCTTCTGCTCTATCAGAAAATCCACGCCGTAGAGCGGAACCCGGCGGTAGTCGCCGATAATTCTGCCGCGGCCATAGGCATCCGGTAACCCGGTGATGATACCGTTGTGGCGGGCGCGTTTCATCTCGTCTGTGTAAACGTCAAACACACCGTCGTTATGGGTCTTGCGGTACTTAAAGACTTCCTCAACCTGCGGGTCCATCTCCCTGTTGTAAGCCTTGAGCGAGGTGCGGACCATACGGATACCGCCAAACGGCATTATCGAGCGCTTGAGGGGTTCGTCCGTCTGGAGTCCCACGATGGTTTCCTTGTCCTTATCAATATAGCCCGGTTTGTGTGAAGTAATGGTAGAGATCGTATGGCTATCGATGTCCAGCACACCGCCTTTGGCATGTTCTTCATCCATCAGTTTCCGGACTTCCTGCCATAGCTCCTTGGTTTTTTCTGTGGGACCTTCCAAAAAGGAATCGTCCCCGTCATAAGGGGTATAGTTGTCGACAATGAAATCCCTGACATTGATTTCGGTGTCATACTTCCCATGTTTAAAATCCATGATTCATTCTCCTCCCTGATACATGTTGAAAAAATGCGCAATGCGCAATCTTATTGTGTCCTTCACAACCACGAATACCCATCCCGTATCTCTGTGATGCGAAATGGGTATACCTGTGTCATATCAATATCCTCTTTCCCCGGTAAGGGAATCGTCGTGGTCAATCCAGGACTGTATGTCAATGATGCGGTACTCCTCCTGTGTGTCTCGGACAACCACCGTGGAGATACCGGCGTTGATAATCATCCTCTTGCACAGTGCGCAGGGATTCGTGCCCGGGACAATCTCCTTGGTTTTATAATCACGGCCCACTAAATAGAGGGTGCTGCCGATCATATCACTGCGAGCGGCTGCAATAATGGCATTTTGCTCCGCGTGAACGGAACGGCACAGCTCATAGCGCTCCCCGCGGGGAATATTCAGCTGTTCCCTGGTACAGTAGCCCAAATCGCAGCAATTTTTTCTTCCCCTGGGTGCACCGACATAGCCGGTTGAGATAATCTGGTCATTCTTAACAATGATAGCGCCAAAGTTTCGGCGGATACAGGTACCCCTGTCAATCACTGCTTCCGCAATATCCAGATAATAATTCATTTTATCCCGTCTTGCCATAGTGCTTGCGTCCCTCCGTCTATCGGACACGAGATCTAGTATTCGCGCCATTCAATTGAGGATTTTTTAACAAAAAGCAGGCGATGCCTGACCTTTTGTCTCTTTCTATCATATTGTTTTTTTGACGTTTTATCAACTGTTTTTTTGTGTTTTTTCACCTATTTTTATGGTATAATCGCATTATTGGAGATTTTCACAGGAAGCAACTTTAATTCATACTTTTTTAGTGCATTTTCACATTCATTTATCCAGAAATTTAGGAGGACTTTATGCAAAACCTTTCCAGCCCCGCCGTCATTCGGGACATCATGACAAGGCATGGCTTTCATTTTTCCAAGGCGCTCGGCCAGAATTTCATTGTCAACCCTGCTGTCTGCCCAAAAATGGCGGAGATGGCGGGAGCCGCTCCCGGTGTGGGTGTCATCGAAATCGGAACCGGAATCGGAGTACTGACGGCAGAACTAGCCGCCCGCGCGGATAAGGTCGTCGCCATTGAATTGGACAAGCGCCTGCTGCCCGTGCTCTCGGAGACACTTGCGGAGTTTGACAATATCACCATCATCAACGAGGATGTGCTTAAGGTGGATTTGCACCGCCTGATTGCTCAGCAGTTTGCCGGGATGGAGGTCATTGTCTGCGCAAATCTCCCCTACTATATCACTTCTCCCATCATTATGACGCTTTTGGAGGGGCACCTGCCAATTCGTTCTATTACGGTTATGGTGCAAAAAGAGGCGGCGCAGCGCATCACCGCACGACCCGGCACCCGCGCTGTCGGTGCGGTCAGCCTGGCCGTGCGCTATTACTGTGAGCCGACGGTGCTTTTCCCTGTCTCCCGCGGCTCTTTCCTCCCTCCGCCGGATGTTGATTCTGCGGTCATCCGGCTGGATCTGCTTTCCGCCCCGCCAATCGACATTCCGGATGAGGCCTGTTTTTTCCGAATTATCAAGGCGGCTTTTTCTCAGAGAAGAAAGACGCTCTCCAATTCCCTGTCCTCCGGTCTTTCTCTGTCAAAGCCACAGATCGGAGCACTCCTGGAGCAGGCCGGCATCCCTGCCACTGCCAGAGCGGAGGAACTGAGTATGGAGCAGTTCGGTTCGCTGTGCACAACGTACTGCAAAACCAGAATTGACAAATCTTAATGTCTTCTTCATAAATTTTATTCATCGGAGGGTGAACCAACTACACAGCAATGGGAACCGGATAAGATGCTGGCTGAAATGCTACCTCTTATCCGGTTTTTTTATTAATTGTCTGTACCAGTGCATTCGAATATGTCCAATTCGCGCTCATATGGCACGACCGACCGATGCGCCATCACTGGCAAGGTTCTGGCGACGCTGTTTTTGCAGACCATGTACGGAGGCAATGAATATGATGGTTGTCGGGCAGTTTGCCACAGCGACGGCTGATGTAGCCTTTCACCTTTTAGGACTCCTGATAGCCTATTCTCCCTTTTTCCATGGAGATATGCTGGCTTCCATTTTTGCCAGGGATACACCGGTCATAGCTGCTGCGGCCGATTACCTCAAGGTCTACGCCATCGAAAAGCCAATCAGGCAGAACAGAAAGGATACCAAAAGTCAGGTTGCGGGAAAACCATGTTGGGATACTCAGGGAATCGTCGGGGAATTCCCCGTGGCGCATCTCGTTTCCCTATTTATGAGCCGTCTTGTCCCGGTATCTCTGTTCCAGGTGGGACTGGCGACACCCTCTTCCTCCCTCATTCAAATTTTCCTGTGTACCGGATACTTTTTCCTACTCTCCAAAGGAGAGGCTTTGAGGTACCCGACGTTTTAGAAAAATTCATAAGATAATGCCGGAAAATACCTTTTGGCTCTTTTCCCGGGGTAACGATAGTTCTACTCAGGCCATCTTTCTAATTTCCAAACAAAACGAATGCCGGACAGAAAAACTATCCGACATTCGTTTATTTATAAAATGTCTATGCTTTTCTCTTCTTTGTGATAAGAAGCAGGGGCTTTGCAATCGCGACGACCAAAACGCCGGTTACAATCGCCTCTAAGACACCGTTAACTGCAATGGTAGTTCCAATAATCCCCCACAGCGCACTTGGAAGGACTCCATTGACATCGGCATAGGGTTGCATGAAAAACAACAGGATACATCCCATCACGAGGATAGTATTAGTCATCGCGCCGGCCACACCCGCAACTCCGCAGGCAAAAAACTGATGTTTATCTTTCCTTGCAATGGCGCGGTAGACATAAGCAGAAACAATTCCAATCAGAATTCTTGGCAGAAAACAGGTAACAATGGCACCCAGCGCATACAAAATCGTCTGCATCGTACCATTTGCTATCTGAGAGCTGTAAAACGGGCTGAAGACAAATGCTGTTGGTGTGCCGTAAATGGTAAACCAAAGCATACTGCACAGGCCGAAGACGCCGCCGAGAAAGCCACCCGCTTTCGGCCCCATCAAGATAGCGCCGACTACCACCGGGAACTGGACAATCGTTGCGACAATCGGCCCACCCAGTGGAATCGAACCAAGGGGCGTGAACGCCAGCACGGCGATGATTGCGGACAAAATCGCAAGCTGCGTCAGTGTCCTGATGTTTGACATACTGTTTGTTTTCATTGGGTAATTACCTCCCTGCTATCGCTCCATCACTTATGGATGCGATGCGTATGTTTTATCTGAAAACAGCGCCTGTCCACAGACCTCTGTTTCGCTCCCCAATAACAAAGCAATCGGGATAGTTCATACCCTTTCAGTATTGTACTTCCTGTTCTCGCCTATGTATGGGGATATAAAAATCAGTCCGCCGGACCGCCTGTCTGTCAGCTGGTAAAAGGAACGTCTATGAGGGCTTTGGAATGGTCACAGTCCCATGCTCACCTCAAAGGTTGCCGCAAGCTCTTCTCCGTAGATTTCCGCAAAATTCACAAGAGCCCTGCGCAAAATAATCGGGTATAACTGTGGGACATACTGCGAAAGGACACTTGCACAAGTCGAACAGAAATGTTCGCTCATCTCCCGCCAGCTCATGATTCCAGCACCGTGAATGCGGTGGGTCATCGTGTCCTGCTCCTGCGCATCGAATCCGGCATCCTGCCAGATGAAATCACAGCAACTGTCGCCATGTGAGAGAGTTTTCGCGACCCTAAGATCAAGCCCACCCCCAAATCCTTGGGCCAACGCCTCATCGATATATTCACAATAGTATTTTCCGAACTCTGTCAGGCCGTAACGCTGCCAGGTCTCCTGCCACGGACAACGGGTCACGCGGACACGGTAATCCGGCTGTTCGGAAACGACAGTGCTTACACTCGCTCCCGGCTCGCAGTTCCACTGGCGATAAGCATTGTATGTGTGGATATTCAGGTCATATCCGGCTTCCACTGCCTGCTGTGCCATCTTGGTACCCCGGTCCAGTCCATACTGCTTCATACACTGTTCAATCAGATATTCCGCGTTATTCGGAGCAACCTGCATAATTGCCTTATTCATGCAGCCAACCATGGCGGCATGGTGCTCGACACCGAGCTCCGCGTTCTCCTCTGTATCCTCATCCCTTGTCTGTTCCATATCAAAGTAGGTGCAAAACAGGCTTGCCAGAATCTTAATACCGGTACGCATGGTATCCGGCTGTATCGACTCCTCACGGGTATGTGCGCCACTGCCTAAATAGGTGCCAATGCTGATGGAAGGGATATTCATACTCAGTGGTACATTGGCATCCGTGCTGGCCGCGTAAAATTCTGGGACAATCCCATGCGTTTTTGCTGCAGCAAGAATTTTTTCCTCCAAATGGTTTTTTGCGGTCAGCTGTACACAGGGGCGCTGATCAAGCAGCTCCACTTCGACTCCGATTCCGATTTTCCGGATTTCATGGACGCACTGCTCAAAGTATTCCGTCATCTCATCCAGACATTCCTTACTTTCGGAACGCATCTCAAAGAGCATATGGCATTCCTGCGCAATCGAATTGACTGAGGTTCCACCCTCGATTGCTCCAACATTATAGGTGGATTTTGCCTCTTTTGGCACTTTCATTTCATAGAGCTTTCCAATCAGTCTACTGAGATAGGCAATGGCATTGCGATTGCCAAAATCGCCATAGGAATGACCGCCTTCCGTTTTAACGGTTACACGGTAGCGGTTGCTGCCGACCGCATGGTTGACAACATGGCGGTAACCGCCGTCCACAGCCACCATCTCATCGACAGATTCCCCGAACTGTTTCATTACACTGTGGATACCCTTGAGATTTCCGAGACCCTCTTCCCCGGAGGAAAAGACCAGCAGAACCGGTTTTTTCGGTTTCAGGTGAAAGACCTGTACCATTTTGGCAAGTGTCAGCAGTGCAGAGACATTCGCGCTGTTGTCCCCGATTCCGGGAGCGGAAATCTTACCCGGTTCCCGTTTGACCGGCAACTCTTCTCTGTCCGGAAAAACCGTATCGATATGCGCGCAGAAAATGGTTGCCGGGTGTTCCTGATACTCCCCAATGGGACAGATAACACTGTATGAGGCATCTACAAATGCCTCTTCAAATCCCAGCTGATGCAGCGTATCACAGACAAACTCTGCCTCCTGTTTCTCATGGTTACTCGGAGAAGGGATTTTGGCAAGTGTAACAGCCGTCTCAATCGTATTTCCATACTGAGAATCCAGAAAATCCACAATCTCCTGTCTCAATGTATAATCCATTGATACCGTCCCTTTCTCTCCATTACATCAGCGGTGCAAATACACGGAGCAGCCCGCGCAAAAACCGTTTATACCACTTAACGTTCTTACAGTCATCCAGAGTGATTTCCTGGCAAAGTTCCAGAGTTTTAAGGAAATCCTGCTTGACTGCGGCGACAGTTTTCGTATGATACAGCCAGGTGCCGCATTCAAAATGCAGATACAGGCTCCTGAAATCCAGGTTTACCGTACCAACTGTCGCCGTCGTATCATCCGAAACAAAGGTCTTGGAATGGATAAAGCCCGGAGTGTATTCATAAATCTTAACTCCTGCACGCACCAACGGAGGATAGAACGATTGTGTCATCAAATGCACATACCATTTGTCCGGGACATGGGGCGTGACAATTCTTACATCGACTCCATTTTTAGCAGCAAGGCTTAATGCCGTTAGAAACTCATGGTCAATGATAAGATAAGGGGTGTTGATATAGACATAGTCCGTTGCGTTGTTGATGATATTCATGTAGACATTTTCTCCGACATTTTCTCCATCAAATGGGCTGTCCGCATAGGGAATCACATAGCCGTCGGACTCAAATTCACTCTCATGATACTTTTTCGGGCGGTAATCTGTATAATCACAGGTAGTCTTTTTTGTAAAATTCCAGGCAGTAAGGAACATCATTGTAAAGCTCCAAACTGCCTCTCCTTTTACCATAATGGAAGCATCTTTCCAATGCCCATGCTTCGGATAGGCGTTAATATACTCATCTGCAAGGTTGATACCACCGGTAAAGGCTACATTCCCGTCGATGACCAGAATCTTCCGATGGTCACGGTTGTTAAACAGCGCATTCATCCTTGCATGAAAGGGATTAAAGACGCAGCACTGGATTCCCAGTTTTCTCAACTTTTCATCATAATGATTTGAGAGCGTATTGATGCATCCAATATCGTCGTACATCACACGCACTTCTACACCGTTTTTGACTTTGTCTACAAGGATATCAAGAACCGTGTCCCACATGGTTCCCTCTTCAATTATAAAATATTCTAAAAAGATATAATGCTTGGCCTTTTTTAGTTCTTCGACCATACGTTCAAATTTCATTTCACCGGGCGTCAGATATTCGGTGGTTGTATTTTTGTATACGGGAAATCCCGCGAATTGATCAAAATATTGAACCTGTTTTTTGATATCCTTGTCTCCAGAGATTTCCTTATAAACTTCACGGTTTTGCTCGAGCAGCCCCTTTGTTTCCTCGGAGACACGATTCATATTCTTCCGAAATGCATAGGGAAGTCTCTTGGTTCCAAAAAGCAGGTAAAACAATCCGCCAAAAATCGGGAGAACGAGAATCAGAATAGTCCATGCCAGCTTGTAAGAGGGGTTATCGTTTTTACTCATCAGCCATATTACTACAGCGACGCTTAATACAACACAGGCAATATACCAATAAACGAAGTAGTCGGACAACTTCCAAACCGCCACTACCAGCAGTGCAACCTGGAGCAAAATCAACGCAGTGATAATGACCACTCTGCTAAAGAGCACCTTCAACCACTTCCAAAACATTCCCCTACCCCCTTAGTAGCATATATTTTAGCATACTCCCCTGATAAAATCAATTTATAGGGAAAAGAAATATCCCCCGGCAAAGCTGCTCTTTTTTACCATGCAACTATCGCGTGGTTTTCCTTATACAAAAAGGGAGACAGCAACTGCTGTCTCCCTTTCTGATTCATAATTACTGCTTGATACCGGAAAGTGCGATACTCTCAACGATAAAACGCTGGAGGAACAGGTAAATAATCAAGACCGGAATCAAACTGATACATGCGCCCGCCATACGAAGTGCTGGCGAGGGTGAAGCACCCTGCTGCATCGTGAAGGTAGCAAGACCAATCTGAACAGTCCATTTTGCCTTACTGGACAAAGCGATCAACGGCCACATCAAGTCGTTCCATGCACCCAAGAAGAGTAGAACGACAATCGTCGCAATGATGGAACCCATCAGCGGAACATAAATCTGGCCGAATGTTCTGAACTCACCCGCGCCGTCAATCATGGCCGCTTCACGCAGGGCATCCGGTATACCATCCAGATACTGCTTCGCAAAGAAGGTACCGAAAGTATAGACAAGGCCCGTCAACCACATACACCAATAGGTATTGTTCAGTCCAATTTGGTAGAAGAGGGAATACAGCGGGATCATGATGAGTTCAAACGGGATCATCAGGACACTCATGGTCATCATGAGGACAACGCCGGAACCCTTAAACTTAATCTTGGACAGAGCATATGCTGCCAGGATAGCGGAACCACCGGAAACGATGATAACGCCAACAGCAACTATAAAAGTGTTGAGCAAATATCTGGCCATCGGCAACTGGTGGAACATCAGGCGATATGGTCTGAGAGAAGGTTCTTTCGGGAACCACCTCGGCGGGAACGGTGCATCGACAACGCAGGCGTTATCAAAACTTGTCTGAACCATCCAGTAAAGAGGGATAAACAAGATAAAGGCAACCAGGCAAAGAATTAGGAACAACACAATTTTGCCTACCATTTTGGATTTTGTGTAAGATTTTTCTGCCATCGTATGATTTCCCCCTTTCCTATTCGTCGTTACGTCTGTTAACCACCGTATTGTTAAAGATGGTCAGCACAAGAATAATGGCAAACAGGATAAACGCAGCTGCACAACCGTAACCCATCTGAGAACCAAGGAATGCGTTCTTATAAATGAAGAGAACGGCCGTAATCAGCTTACCACCCGGGTTCCCGGAGGTACCACCGAGGACGTAAACATCGGTGAAACGTTTCATACTGCTGATGCATTGCATCATGAAAAGGAAGACGATAATTGGCTTGACAGACGGAACAGTAATGTACCACCATTTTTTGAATGGACCAACGCCATCAACGTCCGCAGCTTCATAAAGCTCATGAGAGACATTCTGTAACGCTGCAAGGAAGATAATGATATTATAACCAAGTCCTGACCACAGGCCCATCAAACAGACTGTGAAGCGGCACATTGCCGGGTCACCAAACCAACGCAGCGGCTCAATGCCGAAGTTTGCAAGGAATCCATTCACGATACCTTGGTTGGTCGGATAGAAGACGAATTTAAAGAGCATGGAAGTCGCAACAACGGAAACAACGTTTGGAACAAAGAACAAGCTCTTAAAGAAGTTTTTGCCCCATGCGACATTGTTGATAAGCGAAGCAAAAATAAAAGGAACAGCAACATTCAGGATGACCGAAATGATCGCCATGTAAATGGTGTTGCCAAGTGCGCTCCAATATGTTGCATCCTTGAACAGCCTAACATAGTTCGAAAAGCCGACCCATTTGTATGTACCCATACCATCGGTGACTTGGAAACTCATTACAAAAGCCTGAATCATCGGATAATAATAGAAAACGATCAAGCCAACCAAAAGTGGCAGGCAGAACAAATAGCCGATCCAGTCTCTACCATGCATTCCGAGGAATTTTTTCTGAGTCTTAACTTGCGCAGTCGATTGCATGTACATTCCTCCTCATTATATTTCTCAGACATAAAAGGTAATAAATACAAACCTTCTTACCCAGTTAAAAGGTTTGTACTTATTATCACTCTGCCGCCCCTGACGGAACGGCAGAGTGATTGTAAGTTACAACAAAGCTAGATTAGCCCTGAGTCTTGGACCACCCTTCCGCTTTGGTCTGAAGGTCTGCAAGGATTGCGCTGATATCCGGGGAACCACCCTCTTTAACGTCAGACATGTATTTCTGGACAACCGGTACGATGTCAGAAACGAAGAACGGGTTAGCCTCGTCAATCAGGGTGTACTGACAGTTGTTAGCGATATCCATAGCGATCTTAACACCTTTGTTAGCTTCATCGATCCAAGAAGAATCTTTCAAAGTCGGGACGTTACGGACATTCTCGTACTCATATTTCTGAGTACCCTCGTTGGTTAGGAACTTCATGACTTCCCAAGCAGCGTCAAGATTCTTATCGTCAACTTTCTTGGACATGACGATCGGGTCAACTGCGACCCAGCCGATTCCGTTCGGGCCAACATTGTAGACGCATTTGAATCTATCCAATTCAGTAGTGTCGGATTTTCCATCTCTCAGATAACGAGCCCAGATATTGCCCATACCGGTATCGAGAACGATAGCAACGGTGTTCTCTACACCTTCATCGAGGTCAACGACTTTCCCGAAGTTCTCGTTGCCCTGGTTCTGGAGAAATCCCGGGCCGGTGCATTTGACATATTCGCCAATGTACTCGAAAGCTTTCTTCATCTTGTCATTATTAAGATCCCATTTAATGTTTGCAGGATCGCCGATGGTGCCTTCACCACCGGTTGCGCCGGTTGCATAGGTCAGCGCGACGAATGCAAAGACGTCGGTAGATCTATTAGCAAGGAAGTGCAGACCATAGTTTTGTTGGCCAGTTCTCGGGTTGACACCGGTGCAGGCTTTTGCTGCCTTGATGATATCATCCGGGGTCGGTTTCTCAGGCAGAGCCTCTACGCCGAAATCTTCGAAGATCTGGCTGTCATAGACGGTATACATCTCTCCCATAACTGCAGGCAGACCAAAACGCTCGGTCTTCTCGTAGTTTTGGATGGTGAAGGAGTTCTCCCAAACACCGTTTGCATAAACTTCAAGCGGTTTGAACTCGGTGTCTTTCTCAAGCAGATCATCGATCGGTCTCAGGATGCCGCCGTAGTAGAACTGGGAAGCATAAGCGCCGGTGTTAGCGACGTCGGTCTCACCAGTGGACAGGGAAACCTGGCCTTTCTGCTGTGCGTTATCCCATGCAATTTCCTCGATGTTGTATTTAACACCCGGGTTCTTGTCGCCGAACTCCCTCTTGAAGTATGCGCTGTAACCTTCAATTTCTTTCTGAGTAGCGGTATCCGTCTGGGGATCAAGCGCGTACTCGATCAACTGAATGTTGACATTGCCCTTGAGTCCGCCATCGCCAGTACCAGTGGTAGAACCAGTGGAACCGGTAGAAGAAGAACCGCCACCGCCGCAAGCTACGAGGGAAAGAGACATCATAGCTGCAAGAAGAAGGGCTAAAACCTTTTTCTTCATTTGTTCAGAACCTCCTAAATCGTGATTTTTGTGAACAGTACCACCTATTCACAGTTCAATGTGTGGAGTCATGCGCTTCACATTTCTGATTCTCCTTCTCACCTGCTCCTTCTTTCTCCTCATGGAATCCGTTTAATTGACAAACCGAAAACAAAAAAGCACAAAACAGAATCCTCTTTCGAACACCGTTTCATACCATTTCCGTCTTCGCCTTACTCACTTCCCGTTTTCAAGAGAAGTCCAAAGGACCATGTGTGAAAAATCACCAAATATGTAACTCGTCTAACCACTGCTATTATAATAAAATATAATCCCGCGTTTGTCAACAAATTTGACATAGATTGTTCAAGTTTTTTTTGTGCATTTCGTTTTTTGTTATGAATTAAGGTCATATTCTCTATATAATTTCAGAATCATCTGTACGTTTTTCATAGCTCAAAAAGCAACTTCAATAATAATTTCCCATTATCATAGTCAAATTGCCATGTTTAAATCGTATAATTCGAACCATAAATTCAACCGCGTATGATTCTATTTTTCTAGAAGCAGGCCTATTTCCTTTTATTTTCTATTAGTTTACTTATTGTTCCAAATCATTAGAACTCCACTTGCAGGGTTGTGGTCACTGTTTCAAACTTACCGGTCAAAAATTTTATATATTAAGTATAGTATATCCCTACCGCCGGAACGCTTTTATTTATTTTATTCCTCCTAATTTGCTATTATGATAGCAGGAACAGATTACCACTATCTCCCGCTTCTCGGTCTCGTGATCTAGTATATAGAATTTGTGTCCGTTTCTCTATCCCTTCATCGAACAGGGTAGATTGTCTGCAAACAAGGACAATACTGGCAAAAAACTTCTTTGATTTTTATGAACAAACCACAAGAACGTCTGTCTACTTAAAAATACATTGTCACTATTGTCAGTTTGCTCCAAACTAATTTGTTTTTTTTTTGCCTTGAAACATCCCTTTTTTCCATGTATTCTAATAGTGGCTCATTAAGGAGCTACTTGTATTATAACATACTATAAGGTTATGGAGGTAGTATATCATGAGATTAGGTATTAGCAGCTATTGTCTCGATGCCGCAATGAAAGACGGCAGAATGAGCATTTATGATGTTATGGATTGGGCAAAAGCTCATGAGTGCGAGCACATGGAGCTCGTTCCGTTCAACCTGAACTTTGAGCTGGAGGACGGCAGCATCAATGTGGAGCTCGTCGAGGGCATCCGCAACCATGCAGAGAAAATCGGCCTTCCCCTCTCCATCTTCTCCCTCAACGCAGACGTTCTGAAGGAAACGGAAGAAGAAAGAGAAGCGGAAATCGCAAGAATTAAGAAATACATCGACATCGCTCATATGCTCGGCCTGAAAAAGATGCGCCATGACAGCGCTTCCTTCCGCCGTCCGTTTGAGCTCTCTACTCCGCACGACTACGAAGAAGCATTCCCAATTATCGTCAAAGCAGGCAGAGAGTGCGCAGATTATGCCGCTCAGTATGGCATGAGCACTTCTCTTGAAAATCACGGCTTCTTTGTCAACGGTGCGGACAGAGTCATCCGACTCATTGAAGGCATCAACCGTCCGAACGTCCGAATGACCATGGACGTCGGTAACTTCCGCTGTGTTGATGATATCAGCGAAATCGCTGTTCAAAAGTGCCTGCCGTATGCAGACACCATCCATCTGAAAGACTTCTACATCCGTGACAGAGAGAGAATGCCGGCAACCGGTGCTCGTTTTGGCTGCGGCGGCGGCAACTGGTTTGAGACGGTCGGCGGCTCTGTCATCCGTGGTTCCATTCTTGGCCAGGGCGATCTCGACATCTGGAAGATCCTCAAGACAGTCAAGGATTATGGCTACAACAGCGACATCTCCCTCGAATTCGAAGGTATGGAGGAGTGCTGTTTCGCAACTGAGACAGGCCTTCACACCGCTAGAGTTATTTGGGAAAACGTTTAAGTTATCTCCTTTTCTCAGACATATGCACAAAAACAGACGGCAGTTTTGTCGTCTGTTTTTGTCTTTCGTGTGACAACAAAAATACATCTTTTGCCCGTTTCACCAAACATCTCATCCCTTTTTCTCCGTTTGGTTTGGTTGTAAATATAGCTCGATACCTGTATAATGAGACTGTAATCATCTGAGTTTTGATTCCTTTATGACAAACCCGTTTACACCGCAATGCAATAGACAATTGGAGGTATATCTCATGAGATTAGGGATCAGTAGTTATAGCCTTTCCGCCGCCATGAGGGAGTGCAGAATGACCATTTATGACGTCATGGATTGGGCGAAAGAACACGACTGTGAGCATATGGAACTTGTTCCGTTTTATCTGGATTTTCTACAGGAAAACGGCGACATTAATATGGAGCTTGTCGAGGGCATCCGCGACCATGCAAAGGAAATCGGCCTACCGCTCTCCATTTTCTCTTTGAATGCAGACGTGTTGCAGGACACAGAAGAAAAACGGCAGGCGGAAATTGCAAGAATCAAGAAATTCATCGACATCGCGCATATCCTCGGCCTAAAAAAGATGAGGCATGACAGCGCGTCTTTCATCCGCCCGTTTGAACAGAGCACGCCGCACGACTTTGAAGAGGCGTTCCCGATTCTCGTCAAAGCCGGCAGGGAATGCGCGGATTATGCCGCACAATATGGCATGAGCACTTCGCTGGAAAACCACGGTTTCTTTGTCAATGGCGCGGACCGCTGTATCCGGCTGATTGAGGGAATTGACCGCGAAAATGTCAAAATGACACTGGATGTCGGCAATTTTTGCTGTGTAGACGATGCCAGCGAAGTCGCTGTGCAAAAATGCCTGCCCTATGCGGATACGATTCACCTCAAGGATTTTTATATCCGTGAAAAGGAAATGATGCCCGCAACAGGACTCCGTTTCGGCTGTGCCGGGGGAAACTGGTTTGAAACGGTCGGCGGTTATGTCATCCGTGGATCCATTCTTGGTCAGGGCGATTTGAAAATTTGGAAAATCCTGCGTACCATTAAAAACTACGGTTACGACAGTGATATTTCTTTGGAGTTTGAGGGCATGGAGGAATGCTGCTTTGCAACCGAAACCGGCCTGCACACTGCGAGAGTCATCTGGGAAAACGTTTAACACAGTAACTGATACGGCATGCGGGAGGGAGCGCAACTCCCCGCGTACCGCTTCGAAAACCATGTGAGAGAGGAAGGATATCTTATGAAATTTCGTGACATTCCCTATCAGCGCATCGGCCTTGATAAGATGAAAAAACAGGCTGGGGCCATTACGGCCGCCCTGAAAAATGCCAAGAACTATGTGGAAGCCAAGCAGGCATTCCTCAACTGGCAGGAATTCAGTGGGCGTGTCCAGACCGAATCGAGCATTGCGACCACCCGTAACAACATTAATACGGCGGACAAATTTTATGAGGAAGAGCGTATTTACTGGAATAATGCGGACCCTGTCATCGCGGAGCTTGCACAAAATTTTACCCTTGTCATGCTCGACAGCCCTTTTCGGAAGGAATTTGAGTCTGATTACGGCTCTCTCTACTTTAAAAATGCGGAAATCGAGCTTAAGGCCTTTGACCCGATTATTACGCAGGAAGTGCAGCAGGAAAATGAACTGGTTATGCAGTATGACAAACTCATCGCAAGCGCCCAGATTCCCTTTGACGGCAAGGTCCTGACCCTGTCTCAGCTCACCCCGTACAAGCAGTCCACAGATGATGCGGTGCGTAATGCCGCCTGGGAAGCAGAGGGGAATTGGTTTGAGGAGAACAGCGCAACCCTCGATGAAATATATGATAAGCTTGTCCATCTGCGCGATACCATGGCAAAGAAGATGGGCTATGACAATTACATCCAGCTCGGTTACAACCAGATGATGCGCAACTGTTATACCAAGGAGGATGTGGAGAAGTTCCGCCAGGCGGTCCTCAAGTACATTGTCCCTATCTGTGTTTCCCTGAAAAAGGAGCAGGCTGAGCGCATCGGCGCCGGCTACCCGATGAGCTTTGCGGACGACAGCCTGATGTTCCGTTCCGGCAATGCTACTCCGGTCGGCACGCCGGACGAAATTTTGGCAAACGCAAAAAAGATGTACCATGAGCTCTCTCCTGAGACCGCAGAGTTCATCGACTGGATGTATGACAACGAGATGTTAGACGTGCTCAGCCGTAAGGGAAAGTCCGGCGGCGGATACTGTACCTCGTTTCCTGTCTACAAAACCCCGTTTATCTTTGCGAACTTTAATGGTACTGCCGGCGACGTCGAGGTCGTAACCCACGAAGCGGGCCATGCGTTTGCAGGTTACACAGCCCGCAATATCCTCCCACTTGAAAACCAGAACCCGACACTCGAGTCCTGTGAAATCCACTCGATGTCCATGGAGTTCTTCGCGGAGCAATGGTCTCACTACTTCTTCGGCCAGGACGCAGATAAATTCAAGTATAGCCACCTTGCAAGCGCACTGTTCTTTATCCCCTATGGCACAATCGTCGACTATTTCCAGCACATCATCTACGAGCACCCGGAATATACTCCCGCACAGCGCCATGAGGTCTGGGCGAAGCTTGAAAGTGAATTCAGGCCCTGGCTCAAGCTACAGGGCACTCCATTCTATGAGGGCGGAAAAGGCTGGCAGGCGAAGATGCACATTTACGAGCGTCCCTTCTATTACATCGACTACTGCCTCGCGCAGACCATCGCACTGCAGTTTTGGGCTCTCATCCAGAAAGACCGCATGGACGCCTGGAACCGTTACCTTGCGCTGGTAAAAGAGGCGGGGACCAAAACACATAAAGGCCCGGTGGGGGCCACCGGCCCCGCCCCCCCCCTTGTGGGCGGGGGCT